>CAMWMM010000138.1 GCA_947175285.1 uncultured Lachnospiraceae bacterium | reverse complement strand
CGTTCTTGGCATATTGTTCATATAGTTTACATAGTGCATCTATATATCTATCATAATCCGCATCGCCTTTCTTCAAGGAATATGAACCGGATAAACTACGGCTGATAAACCTGTTTCTATCATAAGAGATAGGATTGTCAAATTCTACGTATTCATATTTACTATCAAAAAATTGCTTTATTCGCATATCATCCTGTTCAATTCCGCCGCCAAACCCCTTAAATTTGGGACAATATCCGGAAAAATTTCAAAACTTCTCTGATTTATGTCACTGGACATATCTCTCATATTCCATATTAGAAAAATCAGTCCGTTTTCGCGTAATATTCGTTTACATTCTTTTTTAAAAAGGAAAGTGTCAAACCAGTGAAATGCTTGTGCGGTAGTAATAAAATCTACAGATTTGTCATCTAGTTTCGTATCTGTGGCAGTTCCGGCAACTGCATGAAATTTATTATATTTTCCTAATTCCTTTATAGCTGTATTTCGCATATCATCATTTGGTTCAACGCAGTACACGGTACTTCCTCTGTCTAACAATTGTTTCGAGAATTTCCCGGTTCCGGCGCCTATATCGGCAATGACGGACTGCTCATCGAACCCATAACGCGTATACAAACTATCAATAAACTCCATTGCATATACAGGTCTTCCAACTGTATAATCATCGGCTAATTCGTTAAAATTCTGTGTATTATCCATATATTCGATACCTCTATTAATTTCCTGCTCTATCGTGGTTCATTATACTAAAAAACTGCTGTTTTTTCAACAGAATTGCAAATCCGGCGTCCGGTACACGCACCTGTCAATCCCCTGAAAAACACTCTACTTTCACTCTCTTGTTCTGATATGTAACCGTCAGCGCACCGCCCTCTTTTGTCTGATAAATATAGCACCCTGTCTTTGCAAGCCGTTTCATCAATTCTTCATGCGGATGCCCGTAGCTGTTATCTTTTCCGGCAGAAATCAGGGCGATGTAAGGCGATACAGTCTCCAAAAACGCCTCTCCGGTAGAGTTTTTGGAGCCATGGTGAGCTACTTTTAACACGGTAAGGTTCTCTCCATCAGGCAGATAGCTTTCCAACTGTTTCCTGACAGTCTCTTCCCCGCTTCCCTCCAAATCTCCGGTAAAAAGCGCCGTAAAAGCTTCATATTCCAGATACAGCACAATAGAAGCCGCATTTGTCTCCTGTTCGGCTCCTTTTTCGGGATGCAGACAGGTGAGGCTTAAGTTTCCGTGTCGAAGCGACTCGCCTTTATGGATATACTGCACAGATATCCCCTGTCCTGCAGCTAACTGCACTATTTCCCTGTATTCCTCGCTTTTGCTGTTTTCCCCGACATCAGGAAGAATCAGATTTTCGATGGTAATACCGCTTCCGCCCATCTGCTCTATCAAAGTATGAATTCCATTATAGTGGTCGCTGTCCATATGCGTTATAAAGACCGCATCCAGGGATTCTACGCCCTCGTATTTCAAAAACGGCAATATTTGATAGGTTCCTACATCACTTTTATCGGAACTGCCTCCGTCAATCAGGTAATGTCCGCCCATATCATCCGCGATATAGATGCCATCCCCCTGCCCAACATCAATGAGTGTAATCTGTAAACCGTCCTGCCTGCGCATCGTAATACACATAAGTGCAACTAATATCCACTGCCAGAACTGCAGCTTGCTCCATTTTTTACTGCCAAAAACAGCAGCGCACAGGATAGCAATAAAAAGAAGCACCTGCCAATATTCCGGCTTTCCGAGAATATTTCTACTGCCCGGCAGTTTCAGGGTAAGACTGCAGCAAAATTCATAAAAGGAAAATATCAGATGTGCGGGAAACGCCGCATATCTCCCCAACGGCAGATAGCATGCGCTAGCCCCAAGGCTAATCAGTCCATCCAATACGATAAGGCTCGTTCCGGGGATAATTACAAGATTTAAAAGCAGGGAATAAAGCGGATATTCATAGTAAAAACATAAATAAACCGGTAGTGTAATAATAGAAACGGAAAGACTGGTTGACATAATCTTTTCAAATTTTGTTTCACCAAATAGATTCTCCTCCACTACCGGAAGAAACAGACCGATTGCCAGAATTGCCCCAAAAGAAAAAAGAAAACCGCTATGATAAAGGTAAAGCGGCTGCTCTATCAAAACCGAAATCGCAACGAGCGACATTGCCGTCAGCATATCATAAGTTCTTTTAAAAATTCCTGCCGCAATCCGAAATGCAAACATGACAATCGCCCTTAACGCGGAAATGCTCATGCCGGTCATAAGCCCGTAGGAATACATAAAGATAATAGATATCATCACCGTTACGGCTTTCGGACACCTGATTTTTTGCAGCATTTTGTAAAAGCCCATGCCAATCAGGGAAATATGCAGTCCGCTGATGCTCAAAATATGTATGACGCCGTTTAATTGATAAAGCTGCTTCGTCTCTTCGTCCAGTCCGCTTTTTTCTCCGAGCAGCATCGCTTTCATAATCGAAGCATCCTTCTCTTCATAACTTGCATCTATCAAATCCGCAAAGTATGTCCTAATAAACAAAAGTCTTTCACGGAATTTACTGTAAGATGCGCTTTCCTTCAGCACTTTCGCCTGCTGTAAACTTGCCTGAATATGCAGTATTTGATAATAACGGCGCGCATCAAATTCACCGGGATTCGTCGCTTCCGTATAGATGCGCAGTTTTCCCTGCATCCTAACATAACTGCCTATCTTTGGTTCTTCTCCATCCTCCAGATAGCAGATAACGCCTTCAATCTGTGCCGGCGCGGAAGCTTGCTCATTATCATTAGACTGCATATTTTCTGTCTGTGGATTTAAAATCTGAACATTTTTTAGATAAATGACCGGAACTTTCTGTTCCATAGAAACGCGATATTCTTTCTTATCGACCTGACCTGTCAGTAAAACGACACTTCTGTCAATTTCCTCCAAATCCGCTAAAGGCAGAGGCACAAAGTACAGATAGAGCCTAATAATCACGACAAAAGCCAGACCAATAAGACATACTGGTCTTCTCATACTACCTCTCAATCCGCCGCAGATGCGGCATTTGTCACTAAATCAAGATTTCTTTCAAACATATTCGTCAAATTAATGGTTTCTTTATAAAAAATATCGGTCGTACCATTGATGGAAATCTGCACCTTATTGATATTCGGCAGTTCCACCAGTGAATTGGCAAGAGAGTAAATCGTGACATCGCTTGTCACATTATAGGGCTGGCTTAAAAAAGCCTCATTTAAGTTTACATAACATATTCTGTCATTTACTGTTACGCTGTTAATCTGGACAGCAGGATTAATCGTCGGATAATGCCCTGATGTTGCCGGTCCCTCAATCAATTTCTCAACAACAAGTTTTTCCAGTGAAACATTGCTGTTATACACAACATTCCTCTGGTTTTCTTCGATTAACTTATCACCGTTTTCATTTGCAAAATAAAGGCGAAGATTCACTTTCTCATAAGTGTTGATTTCATTTCCGGCATTATCAATAAAAGTATCCGCCGACATGGTTCCGACTGCTACACCGGTATTATCCCTAAGCGGTTCATTTTGTATCGTAAAAGAAATGTAATTGACATTTTCAATCTGTGAAAGCGTTCTGACAATGGCTGCACGTACAAGAACTTCTTTAATTGTATCCATTTCCTTGTAATGCTCGTCAAAATTAACGGTAAGCTGTCCGCCATCCCAAGTATATCCCAGTAATTCAAAACCTTCCGCCAAAGGCGCTTTATACTGTATTCTGTCAGGCTTTGCAGAGAGTCTTTCCAGTAATTCCTCCAACAGCTTCTGAACATCTGTCGTTTCTGTCTGATAAATCTCTGCAAAAATTTTCGTCTCTTCATTATCTACATAATAAATATTATATGCCTTGCCTGCCGTATTTTCCTCCTGCTGCCCGCATCCTGTCAGGACAGTTACCAGCAAAGCCGGCAAAAGCAATCTTTTTATAGTTTTTAAAAAAAAACTTTTCATAGGAAACCGCACACCCTTTTCCTTTCCGGTACAGCACATCTGCCTGATTAAGAAACCGAAATATAGGTCAACGGAATTTTTACCGTAAACGTTGTTCCGTCTCCCTCTTCACTGACGACTTTAATAGAGCCTCTATGCATCAAAATAGCGCTTCTCGTAATTGCAAGTCCAAGACCCGTGCCTTCAATTTCTTTGGAATGGGATTTATCCACCCGGTAAAAACGCTCATAGATATGCTCTATAGATTCCTCCGGAATACCGATGCCGGAATCCGCGACCTCTACTGTAAAATATTGATAATCCGCATCCAGCGTTACCTTGACCCATCCATGCTCTTTATTGTATTTAATGGCATTCTCTATCAGATTTGTCATAACAAGCGTTATTTTCACTTCATCCACTTCCGCGACAACGGAACGGATACTCTCAAAAACAAACTCAATGTCTCTCTTCACGGCAATCGGACGCAGTCTTCTCATAATCATTTCCACTAACATATTGATATCGACTTGGGAAATATTCAGTTCAGAAGCTGTTCTGTCCATCTTAATGAGCGCAAGCAGGTCATTTATGATATTGTTTTCCCTGTCAATTTCCGTGGCAATATCATCCATAAATTCCCGATACAATTCAACAGGAACATCATCCTGTCCCCGCAAAGAATCTGCAAGCACTTTAATTGAAGTGATTGGTGTTTTTAATTCATGTGAGACATTGGAAACAAATTCCTGTCTGGAGTCATCCAATACTTTCATCCGCTTCATTACTTCATTGAAAGCATCTCCGATATGTTCTGTCTCAAGATAATCCGATACGGAAATCGGGTCGTTTGTATATCCCGCTTTAACTTTACTTAAAGCATCCGTTATCTTTTCAAACGGTCTGACGAGCGCATAAGAGACTAAAAGCGACACAATAAAAACTGCAATAATTACTATCACTTCCACGACAAGCGCTTTTCTGTTCAAAATCGCCATCGTAACAGCAATATTATCTGTTGACACACTGATTAATATAACGCCTCTTACTCTGCTGTCCTGTGCCGGCTTTTCCTGTACCGGATTTACTGCTGTCGTCTCCACCGCCAAAGTATCTCTAATCGGGATGGTCATTTCTATGTAACCGTTTTCCGAATCGTACTGACTGATATTTTCTCCCCGCATGGAACGGATTACTTCCTCTGAAATAACGGTCTTTCCCTCACTGAGTCCATAGGTGTCCTTTATTATTTTTAAATTGTCATTGATAATCAAAACACGACCGTCGTACAGATTGGAAAACTGATTTAACTCCGCATTGATGACTTCTGAGGAATTGTCCTGCAGATAACGATACGTAATCAGATGATTTGCGAAAATCTTTAACTGTGCCTGTACATCGGAAGTTCTTACACTGACGGCGCGCTGTTCATAATTTTGCACAATTGCATACCGCATAACAATACACGGTATCAGCCCGACAATAAAAACGATTAAGAAAATACGCACTTTCAGGCTGCGCAGATATTCTAGTTTCTTAAATTTAAGTTTAAGCAAAGTAATAACCTACTCCCCATTTTGTATGCACATATACCGGCTCACTTGGTGTCTTTTCAATTTTTTCCCGCAATCTACGAATATGTACATCAACCGTACGTACATCTCCCGGATAATCACTGCCCCAGACAATATTCAACAGTTTTTCCCTGCTGTATACTTTATTCGGGTTTTTCATTAACAGCTCTAATACTTCAAATTCTTTTGCCGTCAGATTCACTTCTTCATCCGCTATGTAGACTCTTCTGCTGTCGCAGTCTAACTTCATATCGCGGTTTTCAAGCATCCGCACCGCAGTTTTTTCTTCCGTCTTTTTCCCTGTTCTGCGCATGATTGCCTTAATTCTTGCTTTCACTTCCAAAATGTTAAAAGGCTTGGTGATATAGTCGTCCGCGCCATATTCCAGACCCAGAATCTTGTCCATATCCTCACCTTTTGCAGTCAGCATAACAATAGGCGTATTGGAAAACTCCCGAATCTGCTGACATACCTCAAAACCGTCCATTTTAGGCAGCATCACATCCAATAAAATCATGTCATACTGATTGTTTTTAGCAAATTCCAACGCTTCCTCACCGTCATAGGCACAGTCCACTTCCATACCGTCCTGCTCCAAGCTGAAGCGAATACCCTTAACAATTAATTTTTCGTCGTCAACGACCAACACTCTCTTACCCATTTTTTCCCCCATACAGCTAGTTTATGGTAATCTTGTCCTTTATTTTCTCATATGTTCCTTCTTTAATGCCGCTTACTTTCATAATATCCTCAACACTGGAAAAACTGCCGTTTTCCTGTCTGTACTGTACAATGGCTGCCGCCTTGCCTGCACCGATGCCGCTTATGGCGCTCAACTCCTGTTCGCTTGCCGTGTTAATATTGACACGTCCGTCCGTATTTTGCGACTCCTCCGGTACCCATTGTTCCTGATATGTGCTGTCCTGCATGGCAGCTTCAGCCTCTTCTACGGTCGGTATGACAATCCGCTGTCCGTCCTGCAGCGTTTGTGCCAGATTGACAAAATCTTCACAGGCTTCCTCGCTGAATCCGCCTGCCGCTTCAATCCCCTCAAATATCCTGCTGCCTGTAGGAAGAATATATACGCCGGGGTTTACTACCGCTCCGCAGATATGTACAAAAATATCTTCCGGTAAATCTTCCGTCTCCGGTAGATTCTGTTCGTCTACTGCTTCCCCTGTGTCGCCTGACAGCGCCTCAGGTTGTTTCATATTATCCTGTGCTTCCAAATCCAATACCATATCATTTCTGCTTGTACAAGCTGTCAGCACAAATAGAGGAAACAGTAGAAATATTCCTCGTTTTAACAGTTTTTTTATTCCTATACGCATAGTTTCCTTTCTGCCTTTTCAGAGAATTTTCCACTCCGAAAAAGCGGACAGGATGCCCCCACCATGCACCGTATCCTTATTGTAAAATAAATTTGTGCCTATGTCCACTTAAAAATAATAATTCCCAGAATAGCAATTCCCATCCCGGTCAGCTTCCTGACTTCCAGAGGTTGTTTTTCCACTCCAAACAAACCAAACAACTCTATCACATAGGCAACGATAAGCTGTGAAACCACAATCAGCATAACCGACTTAGCAGGTCCTAACATCTCCATTGCCTTAATTACGGTATACGTAATGAAGGCGCCAATCGCACCGCCAAGCAGCATATATTTCGGCTGGACTTTAAAGAGCGCCCCGAAAGAAGAACGATCCGTGATAAGCCATGCTCCAAGACAGACTAAAAGCGCCGTACACTGCACGAAAGCATTTGCCACCCAGATAGTGGATGACTTTGTCACCTGCGTATTAAATACCCCCTGAATACTCATAAGCGCACCGGATAGCAATGCGATGAAAAAACCAAACATAATATACCCCAACCTTTCCTTTTTTTGACAAAAAAGTACAAGACAGTTAAAACCATCTTGTACTATCATCTCCTTTTTATTGGTAAATATACGCTTACTCTTCATTTCCGCCCTCAGATTCTCCATCCGGCTCTTCTTCCCAGTATTCCTCCTCTACGGCATTCTCATCCGGAACATCAATGTATTCCTCTGTGTAGGCTTCTCCCTTTATCTGCGTCATGATTTTTTCCGACAATGCCTTTAACTCGGCATTCGTATCATTGCTCTCCCAAATTCTGGCAAAGGCAATTTCCAGCTCTACCCAGTAGTTGCTTGTCTCAATCATTTTCGGGTTAGGTATGGACTTCTCATATTCCTGTATAAATGCCTTTACATTCGGATTGGCAAATTCCACATTCTTACAAGCCGGTACTTTTCCCGTTCTGTCATAGAAATTTCCGGCATTCTGGCAGGATAGATAAACTGCAAAATCATTCGCCATATCCTTATGCGTGGAATATCCGTTGACAACAAGGCTCTGCGTCACGGATAGCGACCTTGATATCAGTTCTTCATTCACATCCGGTATCAAAGAAGTGCCGTATTCATACTGAAACTCTCCGTTTTCTTTCGCTTCTTCTATTTTTCCCAAGGCATCCGTTGTAACAACGGTATAGACAATCTTCCCGTCAATAAAGTCCTGTAAAATATCGTTATAACTGATTTCTACCGTATCAATGGAAAAGAACTGATTCAAATTCTGGTAAACCCGCATACAGCGAATAGCATCTTCATTATAAATATTAATGGAATCACTTCTATCCCCCGCACTGCCGCCTACATCAATATAATTCCCGACAAAAAAGTAATTATAGAAGATATCGGATACATCCCATTTAAAAATGGCTTCTACCTGTTCCGGTGCATCATATTCATCCGCAAAAGACAGAATATCGCTTATTGTCTTAGGAAGTATCTCCTCTACATATGCCGCAACCATATTTTCATCCGGAACGGCAGCCTCACTTTCCGCTTCGCCCGATGAGTTTTCTTCTGGTCCGTTATTCTCTAATGCCTCCTGCGCCGCATTTGCCGCTTCCTCATCCATCTGCGCCTCTAACTGCGCATAAGCCCAGTCTTCCAGATATGTCTTATTGTAAAGAAACGAGCTTGTCTCAAAATAAAGCGGATAAGCAATCTGTTTCTCATGATACGTCACTGCATGAACAGACGACTCCGGAAAATATGTGTCCAATGAAGGAACCGTATCCGGCAGTCTGATTTCCGAAGCAAGTCCTGCAAGGTATGCCTTTTCCAGAGAATCGTTTCCTACAATATATAAATCCGGCACTTCCTCTGTCTGCAAAGACGCCTGATTGATTGTCTCCAAATATTCCGAACCGGATGTGTATACCGGAATCACACGCGCTTCCTGCTGATAATCATTATACGAAACCGCTACGCTGTTAAGATACTCCGTCAGCGCTTCGTCAGTATACCATAAATACAATGTCTCGCGATGGGTAAAAAGCGGCTCCACAGTCTCTTCCGTCTCCTCCGCATGATGTACTAAAAGTCCGCTTCTGCTGACGGCATAAACGCCGCCAATCGCACACGCTATCAATAAAACGGTAATTATTCTTTTTCTCAAAGTCACTGTTATTTTCTCCTATTTTCAAACAAGGGATTCCTCCAGAATGCTTATCATCTCATCTACATGCTGTTTGGTAATGATAAGCGACGGTACCAGACGAATAATATTCGTTCCCGCATTAATCAGAACAAGTCCCTTTTCTAACGCCTTATTTATAATATCCCCTACAGGCTCACGAAATACAAGTCCCTGCATCAGACCTGCGCCGCGCCTTGTTTCAATTTTATCATATGCAGAAACAAGTGTGTCCAGTTTTTCTTCTAGATACGCACTGACTTCCCTTACATTGTCAAGCACATGCTCTTTTTCATATAGTTCCAGCACTTTGCAGATTGCCGCACAAGCAAGCGGATTGCCGCCATAAGTCGTTCCATGGTCGCCTGCCGCAAGAGAATTCTGTCCAACTTTCTCCGTCATCAGAAATGCGCCAACCGGAACACCGCAGCCGAGCGCTTTCGCCGTCGTCATGATATCCGGTTTAATACCATACTTCTGCCACGCGTACATATACCCCGTCCGTCCCATGCCGCACTGGATTTCATCGAGAATCATTAAAATATCCCTTTCTTCACACAACGCTTTGACCTTTTTCATAAAGTCTTCCGTTGCCGGATAAATACCGCCCTCGCCCTGTACTGTCTCAAATAAAATAGCACACGTTTTTTCATTCACATTGGCGAGTACGCTGTCAAAATCATTCAAATCGGCAAATCTGATATTGCCAATCATCGGCTCAAACGCTTCCCTGTAATGCGGATTGCCCGTAACGGAGAGCGCACCCATCGTTCTGCCGTGGAAAGAGTGGTTCATCGCTATGATTTCATGGTCTGTCGTACCGTCTTTCAAATAAGCATATTTTCTCGCCGCCTTAATGGCACCTTCAATCGCTTCCGCTCCGCTGTTTGTAAAAAAAACCCTGTCCATCCCGGAAACATCTTTCAGCTTCTTCGCGGCTTCGATTGCCGGTACATTATAAT
>CAMWMM010000137.1 GCA_947175285.1 uncultured Lachnospiraceae bacterium | reverse complement strand
AATTTTTATTGTCTGTATAATGGGGTTAAAACCCTCGCCTTAAGGCGAAACCTTTAGGTCAACCCCATAGCTTCAGGTTTAGAATAAAGTAAAATAGAGTACAAAAACATGAAATGAACATGAAGAAAAATTGAAAAAAATATCCCATTATACACAACTTTTAGGTAGGTAAGAAGTAAAGGGAAAAAGATAACCTTTAGGGAGCACACTTTAGGCTGCTTTAGCAGCACATTGAACCTACCGGCTTTAGCCGGTAGTGGTTGAGTGGAGTTGGGTAACGGTTTTGCTTTCGTTGGGCGTGAGTATAGATTGGAGGTAGGCAAGACAGAGCAGTTTGTAGATTTGCTGTTTTATAATATTCGTTTACATTGCTATGTTGTAATTGAAATTAAAACAGAGAAATTTAAGCCGTCGGATATAGGACAGGTTGGCACTTATGTAGTTGCTGTGAATCATATTTTAAAGACGGAGCAGGAGAATCCTACGATTGGGCTGATTATTTGTAAGGAAAAGGACGAGGTTTTAGCACAGTATGCGGTGGAATCGGCGGGAGAACCGATTGGCATATCTGAATATGAGTTATCTAAGGTGTATCCAGCAGACTTCAAAAGTTCTTTGCCAACGATTGCAGAGATTGAACAACAGTTGAGGAATTAAAGTTTTAAGATAGATAATTTTTGCTAAAAGCAAAGAGAACTGGCGGATGCTTTAGAATACAGACAGAGGAGAAAGCTGCTAAAGGATAGCATACAGGGGCTGATGCGGAGACTAGCGTTCATTATAATCTAGGAAAAGAAGTACGCACGGCTATTGAAAAAATTGGCGGAACGAGTCCGAATGATTTGCCTAAACCGCAGAAAAGTATTCAAGAGATAGAGAGAGCAGACGGCTAGATTGAAGGCGAAGAAAAGGATGATAATGCTTGATGAATGATGTGCTGTAGGGAATGAGCTAAATGATTTATAGTAAATGGATAAATCTTATATAACTTAAATTACAATCTTTGATTAATAAAGCTACTAATACTATAATTAGTGGCTTTAATATTTTTGTTTACAAAATGTAGTTGACAAGAATAAAAATAGTGAATACAATAAAATTGTACAAAAAAATTTTTTTGTATCAGGAGGGAAAAATGGCAAACAGAATATTCAGTGAAAGAATTAAGAAATTACGGACCGATAGCAACATGACAATGGATGCGTTGGCAAAGAAACTTAATATTACAAAGAGCCGAATTAGTATGTGGGAAAACAATGGAACTGTACCGAGAGAAGAAATTTTACTGGAATTATCTAAATTGTATAATGTTTCAATTGATTACTTGTTAGGAAATGACGAAATGGAAGGACAGGAACCAGATAAAGGTGAATTAAAAATTCTTCAGAGAGGATTAAGTAATTTGAATGATGAAGATCTAAAGAAAGCAAAAACAGTATTGGGAGCTATGTTTGATAATATTTTTGCGGAAGAGGAGGATCATGGAGATTTATAAGCCGAACTTCAAGCAAGTATATAAATTAGCTAATGAAATCTTGCTAATATCAAATACAATATCAGATTTCCCGTTTTCAGTTACAAAGATGATTGCGGAAATGACAGATATACAATGTTGTTCATTCAAGAGAGTAGTGGGGTATGGAATCAATATTAAAGCTTTGGGGAGTGAATCAGCAGTAATAGCTGATTATAATGGACGATGTATTATATTTTACAATGAATGCGAACCAGAGGAAAGAGTGAGATTTTCACTACTTCACGAATTAGGGCACTACATTTTGGAGCATGATCTTGATACAAAGGATTTAAAGTTATACGACAAACAGGAAATAGAAGCAAATTGTTTTGCCGCACAGCTTTTAATGCCAGAGCAGATACTATTAGAATTGCAACATAGAGGGAAAAGGATAGATTCATCATTCTTAATGTGCAAATTCCGAGTTTCCAAAGAGGCAGCGACTAAACGAATTGATACAATGCACAAGATAAATATGGATTTTAGAAGTAAAAATAAGCAGGATTTTGATGAATGGTTGACAATAAAACATAGTGCATTTTTAGATTCTGTGTTACCTCAGAAAAATTCTTATGACTGGTTTGAGAATGAATATGAGCGTCAAAGAGAAAGAGATAATTGGTTTTAAAACTTTATATTGTCCTTATATGGGTGTTAAGAGAAGAAATTCTCTTTAGCATAAAAAACCAAGCACACAGGGTGCTTGGTCGTTGCCTAAATGAACAATGTCAATTAAGCTAGTGTATAATTGTTTCTAGACAATTCAATTATAGCATTGACATAGTTCTTTTGCAATGATTTTCTTGGAAAGGAGAGGTGTACCATGTATATCTTTAGAACATGGATTACTAAGAACGGTATAAGAATTTATGCCAAAGACTATGGCAAAAAGGCTTTCCGTTTTTGGGTAGAAAAATAATCAAAGAATATTATAATTTATGATTTTGATAGAGGTATATAACTAGCTTTGTACTTTTCTGTCGGAAAGGAGAAGCATATGGCAAAGACAAAAAGTAGCAATCATGGCAAGCAACAAAAGAAAATTGTGACAGTTCATGGTTATACCAAAGCAAACGGTGTAAAGGTAAAAGAACATAGACGCTCTACACCGAATTAAGTTTTGAGGGCTGCTCTTTGAATATGGAGTAGCCCTTTATAAACAATATTTATGTAGTATGGTTCTTTAATTATTTTAAGGAGGTAGTTGAAGATGGTTGGAAATACCTATTTTAATAATTTGATAGTAACAGTCATTAATGCTTCGGAAAGTGATGAGTGGCAGGATGCAGTGGGGGAATGGGAGATATATGATTGCGAAGAAGATGAGGATTGTTGTTCCACGTGTATATGTGGAAAAGAGAATATTAGATATTTGTATACAATAAGAAATATATATAATGGTGAAATGCTATTTCCTATAGGAAGCTCGTGTATCAACAAGTTCGGGAGAAGAGATTTAAGAGATGAGACCACCCTAATTGAAGAACAGTTTAGACTTTTACATGCTGTTGAATCAAATAGATATTTGTCGCTTTCGGCAGAATTTTTTTCTCGTAAACTGCTAAGATGGTTGTATGAAGAAGGTGCTTTTAATACTTCATATAATCAGTTTGATGGTACAGAAGATTACGAATTCATGCTGAAGATGTTTAATAAGAGAGATAAGGATGCAATTACAACAAAACAGGATAGAAAGATAAAGGCTATAATATTGAATTCGATAAAGCCTTTTTTACAGGAACGGTTAAAAGAAAAGATACGGTAAATTTAATGTACATAAGGAAATGTACGGAATTGGCTTATTAAAAGTGCTCTGCTAAAATAGACGGAGTACTTTTAACAAGCTATTATTTTTTGATATTCTGCCGATAGTTCATAAAGCGTTGAAAGCGTATAACGGTAGCTTTTGCCTGATGTTTTCCGCAATTAAGCGGAAGTCGGAAATCAGTAAGACCTATGAAGTGTCAAAGTGTTTTGTGTGGATTGGGAAACCAAGAGAATTATTATCTGAACAGAAACACAATCTTGAAAAAATGCGGGATATAAAACAGAAAAAGAAGAGTAATAATAACGCATTTTAAACGGAAAAATGAACAAAGTGAACTGAAAATATTGGTTGAAAGTGTTCGCTCGATAGAATATAATTAAAATAGTTTTTGGGTGCATTTTGGAGGAAATTGTATGAATTATGCAACAACAATAGATAAGGCAAAAGAATGGGGCGTTTCACAGCGAAGAGTGGCTATTTATTGTAAAGAAGGCAGAATAAAAGGAGCAGAGCTTTTGGGAAGGACGTGGTTTATTCCCAAAGAGGCAACAAAACCAATAGATCCACGCAGGCAAAGGAAACTGGACGCGGCAAAATCTGAGTAGTGTACAAGGGGGTGTATGGCGAATGGGAAAACGTGATTTATCTGAAGAGGATATTAAGGCACAGTATATCACACCAGCTATTGAGAGAGCTGGGTGGAATATTAAGAAACAAGTGCGGTTAGAGTATCCTTTTACAGCAGGGCGAATTATTCTTCGGGGAAGTGTAACAAGCAGAGGACAGAAGAAACGGGCTGATTATCTGTTGTTTTATAAACCTAATATTCCGCTTGCCATTATTGAGGCTAAGGACAATACCCACGCGCCCGGTGCAGGTCTGCAGCAGGCGATTGATTATGCGGATACACTTGATATTAAATATGTGTATTCATCTAACGGGGACGAGTTTGTGGAGCAGAACCTGATTACCGGAGAAGTGAGAAATGTTCCGCTGGATGCCTTTCCGTCACCTGATGAACTATATGCAAGATATAAGGTGGATATGGGTATTTCTGATGTAGGTGAAAAAGCTATGCTTGAGCCTTATTACTGGGTGCCCGGATATAAGCAGCCATACTATTATCAAAGAATTGCGATTAACCGTACTGTTGATGCAGTAGCAGGCGGAAAAGACAGAATTCTTCTTGTTTGTGCAACCGGAACAGGAAAGACTTTTATGGCGTTTCAGATAATTTACAGGCTTTGGAAAGCAGGGATTAAGAAAAAGATACTTTTCCTTGCTGACCGCAATAATCTTATAGACCAGACTATATCAGGGGATTTTAAGCCTTTTGGCGGGAAAATGACTAAGGTGGAGAATAAAAAGCTTGACAGCGCTTATGAGATATATATGGCACTGTATCAGCAGCTTTCCGGCGAGGATAATCTTGAAACATTCAAGCAGTTTAAGCCGAATTTCTTTGACCTGATTGTAATTGATGAGTGCCACCGGGGAAGTGCAAAAGAGGAGTCGGCATGGAGAAAAATACTTGATTATTTCTCGGCAGCAACACATATTGGCTGTACTGCTACGCCGATTGAGACAAAGCAGGCATCCAGTCAAACTTATTTCGGGGAGCCTATCTATGAATATTCCTTAAAGCAGGGTATCAACGATGGATTTCTTGCTCCATATAAGGTTATCCGTGTAGGGTTGGATAAAGACCTTGTAGGGTACAGACCGGAGGTGGGAAAAACAGATGATAAGGGATATGAAATTGTTGACCGTGAGTACAATATAAAAGATTTTGACCGTACATTAGTCTTGGATCAGAGAACAAAAGCTGTTGCAGCGAAAGTAACGGAGTTTTTGAAAAAGACTGATCGTATGAGCAAAACCATTGTCTTTTGCATTGATATAGAACATGCTGAACGGATGCGGCAGGCGTTGATTAACGAGAATAAAGATCTCTACAAAGAGAATAACAAATATATTATGCGGATTACAGGGGATAATCCGGAGGGTAAGAAACAGCTTGCAAACTTTATAGATGAGGAAAAAGATTATCCCGTTATAGCGGTTACAAGTAAGCTGATGACAACAGGTGTTGATGCTAAGATGTGTAAACTGATCGTGCTTGATAATATTTTTAGTGATGAACACGGTATGACAGAGTTCAAGCAGATTATCGGACGGGGGACAAGGCTTTTAGAGGAGAAGGGAAAGACCTACTTCACTATCATGGACTTCCGAAACGCAAGCCGCCTGTTTGCTGATAAGGATTTTGACGGTATGCCTGATGTGGTAATTGATATTCCGGACGGAGGCGAGATTATTGATCCGCCAGCAGAGCCAGATAATGAAGAACCAAATTCAGATATGCCGAATGTCCCAATCACACCGCCAATTATTACACCACCAGATGGGGATATGCCGAAGAAATATTATGTAAGTGATGTGGAAGTGACGATTATTTCGGAAAGGGTGCAGTACATAGACAGGGATGGAAAACTGATAACGGAAAGCCTGATTGATTATACGAGAAAGAATATCTTGAGCCAGTATGCTAGACTGGATGATTTTCTGCGTCGATGGACAGAGGCACAGAGGAAACAGGCAATCATCGAGGAACTAAAAGAGGAAGGCGTCCTTCTGGATGCAGTACGTGAGGAGACTGGCAAGACGGATATTGACGATTTTGATCTGATCTGCCACTTGGCATATGATAAAGCGCCGCTCACAAGGATTGAGAGGGCAAATAATGTGAGAAAGCGTGGATACCTGTATAGATATGCGGAGCTTGCACAGAAGGTACTCGGTGCATTACTTGATAAATATGCGGATGAGGGTATCCGAGACATAGAAGATACAAAAGTTTTGCAGTTAAAGGAATTTGCCGAATATGGCAGTCCAATGAAGATCGCAAAGGCTTTCGGGGGCAAGGAAGGCTATCAGCAGGCAGTCCACGAACTTGAAAACGAGATTTTCAGTGCCTAAAAACGGAGGATATAGCAAACAATGGCGATAACAAATTTTGTAAAGCGTGTGCAGGATGTGATGCGGAATGACGCAGGCGTAAACGGTGACGCACAGAGGATAGAGCAGATTGTGTGGATACTGTTTCTGAAGATTTATGATGCAAAAGAACAGGAATGGGAATTTGTCAATGATGATTACAAGTCAATTATTCCGGAAGAGTGCAAATGGAGAAATTGGGCGGTTGATGAAAAGGACGGTGAGGCGCTTACTGGGGACGCTTTACTGTTTTTCGTGAATAATACGCTTTTTCCTGCGCTTAAAAACTTGGAGATTGATGAGAGTACACCTATGAATCAAGTTATGGTTAGGTATGCCTTTGAGGACGCAAATAACTATATGAAAGATGGCATCCTCTTGAGGCAGGTGGTAAATATCATTGATGAGATTGATTTTACAGAGTATGAGGAGCGACATGCATTTGGAGGAATATATGAGAGCTTTCTGAAAGATTTGCAAAGTGCCGGAAATGCAGGGGAATTTTACACACCGAGAGCTGTAACAGATTTTATGGTGGCGGTGGTTAAGCCGAAGCTAGGGGAGCGGATTGCTGATTTTGCCTGTGGTACAGGTGGATTTTTAGTGTCTGCCCTTAATGCGCTGTATGAGGATGCACAGAAAAGCAATGAAAATAGGGAAATCTATAATAACAGTGTCTACGGAGTAGAAAAAAAGGCACTTCCGCATATTCTTTGTGTAACTAATATGCTGCTGCATGATATTGATAATCCGGAGATTATTCACGGAAATACTTTGGAGACAGATTATAAAGAGTATCGCAGGCAGGAAAAGTTTGATGTAGTGCTGATGAATCCGCCTTATGGGGGAAACGAGAAAGACAGCGTAAAAGCAAATTTCCCGATGGAGCTTAGGAGTTCCGAAACGGCGGATTTGTTTATGGACATTATTATGTTTCGACTAAAGAAGAAAGGACGTTGTGCAATTATTATCCCGGATGGTTTTCTGTTCGGCACAGATAATGCAAAGATTAATATAAAGACAAAGCTGCTTACAGAATTTAATCTGCATACAGTTGTCAGAATGCCGTCAAGCGTATTTGCACCTTATACGAGCATTACTACAAATATTTTGTTTTTTGACAATACACATCCTACAGAGGAAACATGGTTTTACCGTATTGATATGCCGGAGGGATACAAGCATTTTTCAAAAACAAAACCAATGAAGCTGGAGCACTTTGCAGATGTCTTGGAATGGTGGGACAAACGGGAGGAGATTGAGACGGACGGTTTCCCTAAAGCCAAGAAATATTCTGCTGAAATGCTTTTGAATGAGTTGAACTGTAATCTTGATTTGTGTGGTTATCCGCATGAGGAGGAAGAAATTCTTGCACCTATGGATTTGATTAACCAGTATCAGGAAAAAAGAGCTGCACTTAATGATGAAATTGACAGTGTGCTTGCGCAGATTACTTCTATATTGGGAGGTGCATAAGCATGACAGCACATGATTTGAAGAATAGCATTTTGCAGCTTGCTATGCAGGGGAAACTTGTGGGACAAAAATTAGAAGAAGGTACTGCAAGAGAATTGATGGAACATAGTAAGTTTTATGGAAAAGGAAAAGCAATAAAAGATGATGAAAAGCCTTATGATATTCCGAATAGCTGGTGTTGGGTGCGCCTTGTCGATATAGGTGATATTGTTGGTGGCGGTACTCCAAAGACTTCTGAGAGTTCTTTTTGGGAAAATGGCGATATTCCATGGTTAACACCTGCGGATATTCGTGGATTGGGGAAGTATGTGTCTTGCGGAGAAAGAAAAATTACACAAGCAGGATTAAATAATTCATCTGCAAGGCTGATGCCAAAAGGAACCGTGATTTATTCGAGCAGGGCCCCTATTGGTTATATTGGGATTGCACTAAATGAATTATGCACAAATCAAGGATTTAAGTCTTTAGTTCCTTTTGACATAGAGTTGAGTGAGTATCTATATTATTGTTTGATTGCAAGGACGCAAAATATTATTAGCAGGGCGTCAGGGACTACCTTTAAGGAAATTTCGGGAAATGAATTTGGACAGACGATAATTCCGATACCGCCACTTGGGGAACAAAAACGTATTGTGAAAAAAATTGAGGAATTACTTCCTTATATTGAGAAATATGATATGGTATATTCCAAACTAGAAACATATGATAAGAAATTTCCAGAAGATATGCAAAAGTCAATTCTGCAATATGCTATGCAGGGTAAATTAGTAAAACAAAGACCAGAGGAAGGTACAGGAGAGGAATTATATTGGCAGATACAGGCAGAAAAAGAGAAACTCATCAAAGAGGGAAAGATTAAGAAAGAAAAAAGCTTGCCAGGGATATCAGAAGATGAGATACCATTTGATGTTCCTGACACGTGGGCATGGGTAAAGGTTGGTGATCTATTCACGGTTATTAGAGGTTCTTCACCAAGACCAAAGGGAAGTCCCTTGTATTGGTCAGACAAAAAAACTGATTATAGTTGGATAACAATAAAAGATATATCATTATTTTGTAAAGATGGAGTTTTATCACAGACAACAGAATATTTGACAGAAGCAGGTGCTGATTTAAGTACCTACGTTGAAGCAGATGAATTAATTATTGCGGTTAGTGGTTCAACTACAGGTAAGCATTGCGTTCTGGGGATTGATGGATATATTTATGATGGTTTGGCAGCAATATTAAATCCAACAAAAATAATAAGTAGTAGTTATTTATTGTTATTTTTTGATTGGGTATATGACAGACTAAATGCTCAAAAAGTAGGAAGTGCATTTCCTAACATAAATACAGATATATTGAAAAATACGCTTATGCCATTACCGCCTTTGGGGGAACAAGAAAGGATAATAGTGGCAATGAAAAGCATTATGCCATGTTGCAAACGTTTAAGAAAAGATTAGATAATATGATATAGAATATTCGCATATTGATATTTAAAGAGGAGCAGATATGATGATGGAGAAGGGAAATATGTATTGCTCAGAGCTTAAGTATGCTGGACATTATGAAATTAAGGGATTACTCCCATATAATATCAAGCGAAATTGGTCATTGCGAAGAAATAATGTAGAGTATGACATAGAGATTATAACTGTATTAAATCAGAAAGTAATAACAATTAAAAGCTCGAAACCAGTTATATTTGACAAAATGTTTGAGATGCTTTGTAAAATATTAAGATATGAATGTCTTTTTGATGGGCGCTTTTTTAGGATGAAAGAATTAGAAGCAGACGGTACAGATGTGAAAGAGGATGTTGGGAGCGGCATGTTGTCCTATTATAGTGGGGTGAAATCATATACGCTGTTTAGCCAACCAATGGATGATAGGGTTTATAAAAGAGGCTTTTGTGCATGGGAGAGATTTGATAAAAAAGCACTAAATATTAATCAGATGTTTTATTACATTGGTTTTATTGAAGGAATAACATCAGATTTAAGGCTTGCCTTGTTTTCAGAAATATTTGAACCCTTGTCAGAATTGCTTGAAGCTGATAATCGAATACAAATAATTAATTCCCAACCGATTATAGAAAAGAAAACGGAATGCCCTAAGTGTGGAGAGAAATATAGCAATTTTATAACGAGTAAACCTTCTTTTAGGGATAGAATTGAGTCTGTTATACAGATATACGGTACAAAAATTTTTGAAAATGATGATATAGATACAATTTTGAAAAAGACTGTTAATACAAGAAATAAGATGCTTCATGTTGATGCTGACAAGAAAAATGTAATGACAGGAGGGCAGTGCGGATTTTACATAAGAAAATATGTAGAGTTA
>CAMWMM010000136.1 GCA_947175285.1 uncultured Lachnospiraceae bacterium | reverse complement strand
ACCTGTTGCAAGAGCGCTCATCTGCTCACGCATATCTCCAAACACTTTAATAACCTGCTCTACAGACTCTCCCTGCAGCGCAACCATCTCCTGTGCCTGACCTGCATTTTTAACGCTGCTCTCTGTCTGCGCCATAATATGAGTAACGTTATTCTGGATTTCTCCTGCCGCTGCCGCCGAATCATCCGCCAGCTTGCGGATTTCCTCTGCAACAACAGAAAATCCTCTTCCCGCCTCTCCTGCTCTGGCTGCCTCGATAGAAGCATTTAATGACAGAAGGTTTGTCTGTTCGGAAATAGATGTAATTGTTTCTACAAAAGAATTAATTATCTCATATTCTTTCTTCAAAGACTCAATGCTGTTACCCACTTCCTCAGTCATCTCTGTTGTCTGCTGTGCACGTTCACCCAGAAGCCGGATAATCTCCATGCCCTGATTAATCATATTCTCATTTTCATCTACAAGAACTTCTACTTTCTCTACCACCTTGCCTACTTCCTGTATTTCGTTAGATAAAATATCTGTTCTTGTTACACAGTCCGCCGCATTTTCCGACTGTCTGGCAATACCGTCGTGAATCTCACTGATTACCTGCGTAATATTCTGTGAACACTCATTGATAACCGCCGAAACCTCTTCTACGCTCACTGCTGATTTTTCCAGTTCGTTTGTTGCATTAGTTACCTTATTGACAAGGTTTTTCGTGTTTTTAATCATATGGGTTGCCGAACCGGCAAGTCCCTGAAACTCATCACGCCCTTTTGCCTGCACGGTAACAGTCAAATCTCCCTTTGCTACCTCGCCGAACTGTTTGGAGATACTTCTCATATTTCCCTGAATACCCGCTGCAACATAAACCCCGATTACCAGAGCAATAATACATGCTAAGATAACAAGTGCTACCGTCAGCATTTTAATCTCCTGCGCCTGACTGGTGACAACACGCATCGGTACAAGCGCGCATATGGTAATATCCTCTACATCATCACTTCTGCTGTAGAAGAACAAATAATCCTTCCCATGAAATTTTATCTTCATGGAACCGCTCATATTTTCTTTGTTAATGTTGCTGTAAAAGTCCTGACCAAAAAATACCTGTTCTCCTTCTGTCAGTATACTTTCCTCTCCCTCTTCAAGCTGTTCCGAAATGACTTCTCTGCCGTTTTCCGTAATGAATCCTATAATACTTCCGTTTCCTAAGTTAAGTCCTCCGATAAATTCTTCAATCGCGTCCCGATTAATATCAATAACAATACACCCGTTTTTGGATTTTGACAGAATTTCATAAGAAATTATGTATTCTTCATCTGTTTTATCCACTGCCTCATCTATAATCGGATGGGAGTCTATCCATATTTCAATCGAGCTTTTTCCAGTTGCAACCGACTCCCTGTGTTCATCAAGAATTCCCGGAATGCTCTTGTTTGTCGCCGTTGTTATAATTGTATGCTCCTGCCTGGGAAGAATATATATATTGCCGATAAAAGAAATCGCTGTCCGAAAAGATATCATATCCGAGTTAATAGCACTCTTTACGTTCTTTTCATCCACCGGGGTTTCCAGCATACCCATCAGATATTTGCTGACATCCGCGTCAAAGGCATATTTCACGCCTTCCGCTTTAATAAAAGAACAGAGCAATTCCAGATTTTCCGTTGTCATTTCAATCGTTTGCAGTGTAGACTCCTGAAACTTCTCGCTCAAGCCCTCCTCCGCTTTCCTATACGCGGAAACGCCTACGATAACCATAAAAATAATAGGAACCAGAAAACAGGTAACGATTTTATTTCGTATTCCAAACAACATGAAACCGGAAGAATTTTCTGTTTTTTTCGTTTTTTCAGCCTTTTCTGTTTTATCTTTCTTTTCTTTCATGTTTATTTTTTTCATCGGCATCCATCTCCCATTCCTTATTACTATTGAGGTTTATTATACAATATTTTCTGTCTTTTTTAAATAGATTTTCTTCTTCATTTCTATAATCTTTTCCGCTATAATAAATATCGGATATTTGATTCCTAAACACAAAACACGTGTTATAATATTAATGACGAAAGGTGGTTATTTTATGCTGACATTTGAAAAAGCAACACCGGAAGCTGCCGGCATTCCCTGCAGCCGCATCACCAACCTTATCAACCGACTGCAAAAACACCGGATTCCAATGCACAGCCTGCTCCTCATGCGACATGACAAGCTGCTCTTTGAGGGATATTACTCCCCCTGCACGGCGGAAACATTGCATCGTATGTTTTCTATCAGCAAAAGTTTCACTTCAATTGCTGTCGAGCTTCTTGCCGAAGAAGGAAAATTATCTTTAGACGACCCTATTGTGAAACATTTCCCTGAAAAACTTCCGGAGCATGTACACCCTTGGATAGCATCCATGACAATCAGGGATATGCTTATGATGCGTTCGTGCCACGCCGCAACCACATATAAAATCAATATGAAGTCCGATTGGGTTGAAAGCTATTTTACGACGCCCCCTACACATCCTGCGGGAACAATTTTTCACTATGACACTTCTGCTCCGCATACGCTTTGCGCTTTGGTAGAAAAAATGACCGGTATGGATATGCTCTCCTATCTGAAAAAAAAGCTCGCTCCACTTGGGCTTTCGGAAGAGTCTTATATGATAAAAGACCCCTTCGGCGTATCCATGGGCGGCAGCGGGCTGGTCGCTTTTCCTATGGACATGCTGAAATTTGGTTATTTTCTTTCTCATAAAGGGAATGTCTGCGGACAGCAGCTTATATCCTCTTCCTACATTGATATGGCAGTATCAAAGCTAAGTGAGACCTGCGTTACCGCACCTCTCCCTAGCGAAGCACAAGGATATGGTATGCAGTTTTGGCGCGGCGAAAAGAATAATTACGTATGTTATGGAATGGGCGGTCAGTTTATTATTGTTTTCCCGGATTATGACCTTATTTGCGTCACTACCGCAGATACGCAGTCCATCGGCGGCGGCAACCAGCAGATTTATGATGCGTTATATGAAGAACTTCTGCCTTATATACAAGAACATCCCCTGCCGGAAAATCCGGATGAAGCGAAACTGCTTGCACATACCCTTTCCTCTCTCAGAATAGAACCATTGACAGGCGCCATGATTTCAGAGGATTTACTGCAAAAAATCCATAAAATAAACGGCAAAACTTTTCGTGTCCAAAATGAAAATTCCGGATTTGAAAGTTTTACCGTTCAATTTGATAAGATAGATGCCCTGTCCGACGGCGTCTCTATCGGAAGTCTTTCTTTTGTCTACAAGGATAAACCTTATAGTGTCGATTTCGGCATGGGGCATATGCAGACAGGCAGTTTTCCTATCTATAACCAGCAATATGCCGCAAGCGGCGCATGGCTTTCAGACAACACGCTTTATGTGAAAGCTCATATTATCGACGCTTACGTCGGCTGTGTACAGTTTCAGCTTTCTTTCCGTGAAAACGACCTGACTGTTTTTATGCGTAAGAAAGAAGAAAGCCTTTTTAGCGAATTTGACGGACATCTATATTGTGTGTGCGACGAATGATAACGCCCGTTATTCCACTTTGCAGTCATTCCAGAGTCCCTGAATATATTCTCTGGAAGCGACTGCATTATCAGGAACAGTATTCTCCAATGTTACATGTACATAGGGCTTTTCTTTCTTAATAAAGCGGATAATTTCACTGTAATCCATTTCGCCCGTACCTGCCGCTACGGAAACCAGTTTGTTGTTTTCCACTTTAAAATCCTTGATATGCACTACTGCAATATCTTTGCCAAGAAGCTCTATCGCTTCCTGAATAATCTCCGCTCTGTTCTGATAATTGCTGATATCAAGAAGATTAACGGGGTCAAATATAATCTGCAGGTTCGGAGATGCAATCTCATCCAATACCTTCCTTGCACGCTCCGGATTACATACAATATGCTTAAATACAGGCTCGATTGCAAAAATAACACCCATTTTTTCTGCATACTCCACAACCGGGCGGACATTTTTGATGAAAATCTGCAGCGCTTCCTCGGAATGATTACGTTCCTCGTATTTATAGGCCTCATTCACCGCTCCGGTCTCCGTTCCGACCACGCCTGCGCCCAGCAAAGACGCAAAGCGGATATTCGCCAGATACCGCGCTTGATTTTTCTTTAAGCTTTCCTCATTCGGATTTGCCAGATTTAAGTAACAGCCAAGCACTGCTATATCTATCTCCGACTTGGCAAACAAGTTTTTCAGATAACATGCAAATCCCGGTGTCAATGCACTATCCGCCACCGAATATTCGGAAATTACTTTTGAGAGTGCCAGATGTCCGCATCGAAAACCCTGCTCGTTTGCTATTTGCAGACGCCTCTCCAATGGCGCTTTTTCAATATCATGTAAACGTATTCCTAATTGCATCTTAATCCTCCTTTCACTCTATGCCTGCTCCAGCTTATCTACACCCTGCAGTTCCAGAGTCTCTCCAACAACGCCTTCAATCACTACATTGTCCAGTATCAGCTTCTCTACATTCGTCGCATGAAGTCCGCGCTTTGTACAAGGTTCTACTCCGTTAGTCATAATCGGCACATCTGCCTTTGCCTCTTCCGCAAAAGAAATAGAGCAGTTGCGCATCTCGATTTTCTCGATTTTCTGTTCCGGAAGTCCTTCAAAAAATGCCGCAGCAACATGACAGTTAGAAGCATGAATGTTTTCAAACAGAAAGTTCTTCATTGCCGGCGTTCTGTCGTCTATCGGAAATTTTTCCCTTGACTGCACATATTCTGTCCGTCCGTCCGGGTCGCAGAAATAAAAAGCATTTGCCGTAAACGGCGTCATAACATGGTCCATCTCAATATCCCGGAATACGATTTTATCCAAAATTGAATCTTTTCCCCGCCCGCGTCTTGTCTTAATGCGTAGTCCGCGGTCCGTATGAGAAAAGCGGCATTTTTCCACAACCATATTGCGTACGCCCGCACCAATCTCGCTGCCGACCGTAACCGCACCATGCCCGTTCTCCATCAGACAGTGGCTGATATGCACGTCTTCGGAAGGTTTTTTATGTTTTTTCCCCATATATACCTTTCCTGATTTAACTGCGATACAGTCATCTCCCAGTGAAAAGTGAACACCCAGTATTTCTACTTTACGGCAGGATTCCGGATCAAGTCCGTCCGTATTAGGCGACTGCTGTGGATTCCTTACTTTCAATCCGGCAAACAACAGGTTGTCGCTGAAATACGGATGGATAACCCATGCCGGACTGTTACAGAACGTCAGACCCTGTACCTGTATATTTTCGCAATGATTCAAAAATAACATCCGTGGTCTAAATGCGCCGACCATCACCTTGGGATTATTCCACCAGTTATCCGTAGAGGCACAGCCGTTGATAACGCCCTCTCCATAGAGTTTCACATCCGATACGTTAATTCCGCATACAATCCCTGCAAACATCGGCAGAGGATTTCCCTCCCATGTGCCTAAATTATATTCTTCTTTTTCGTCATAACTCTCTATCAGTCCCGGGAACTTTACAAAACGGTTTCTGTCAGTCTCGGCAAGCAGTTCTGCGCCTTTAGCAATTTCCACATTAATGCCGCTTCTGAGGAAAACACTCGTTATTTTATATTTCCCTTTCGGTATTAAGACACGGCTCTTTGGCGGACAAGCCATAATCGCCGCCTGAATAAAGTTTGTGTCATCCGATACGCCGTCCCCGACAGCCCCAAGTTCTTTCACGTTAATGGTAACAAACTCTTCATCTGTCCGGAAAGAAGCCGTTCCTACAGATGCACCGCTCTGATTCTGTACGTCAAGCACATATTCCGTATCAGGCTTTAAATCATACAGACTGGTAATTACCGTATTGGTTTCTTTCTGTTCAACATTATTTAAAAACAGTCGATATTTTTCTACTGTTTCATACGTTCCTCCATCATCCAGTTCAAACGTCACGCTGCGCGCCGTCTTCATAATCAGTCGAATATCCATGCTAATCCTCCGTTCTTGCTAAAATGTGAAAAATTTATTTTTCACATTATACCCCCATATTTTTCTATATACAAAAAGCGTCCCGTCCAATGGCGGGACGCCTTTAAAAGCTCTTTACGCGCTTTTAGCCCGGCTGCTTTCCGATATAAGCAAGAATACCGCCATCTACATATACAACGTGTCCGTTGACAAAGTTAGATGCATCGGATGCAAGGAATACTGCAGTACCCTGAAGGTCTTCCGCATCTCCCCATCTTGCCGCAGGTGTCTTAGCGATAATGAACTGGTCAAACGGATGTCTGGAACCGTCAGGCTGAATCTCACGAAGCGGAGCTGTCTGCGGTGTAGCAATATAACCAGGTCCGATACCATTACACTGAATATTGAACTCGCCGTACTCGGAAGCAATATTTTTGGTAAGCATCTTTAAACCACCCTTTGCTGCTGCATAAGCAGATACTGTCTCACGACCAAGTTCACTCATCATAGAGCAGATGTTTATAATCTTACCGTGTCCTTTTTTAATCATGGACGGAATAACTGCTTTCGATACGATAAACGGTGCGTTCAAGTCTACATCGATTACCTGTCTGAACTCTGCTGCTGTCATATCGCACATCGGAATACGTTTGATAATACCTGCATTATTTACAAGGATATCAATAACGCCGACTTCCTTTTCAACCTTTGCAACCAACTCGTTTACCTGATCTTCGTTTGTTACGTCGCAAACATAACCATGAGCTGTGATGCCTTTCTCTTTGTAAGCTGCCAGACCTTTGTCAACCAGCTCCTGCTTAATATCATTGAAAACGATCGTTGCTCCGGCTTCTGCGAATGCAGTTGCAAGCGCAAATCCGATTCCGTAAGATGCACCTGTTACAAGCGCTACCTTACCTTCCAATGAAAACTTGTCTAAAATTGCCATCTTTTTTTCCTCCTTTATTAATGTGGCATAAGTTTATAAAGTAACACCCTGTTTAAAGATTGCCATGTCATGGAATCCTGCTTCCTCACTGCATACTTTCTTTCCGGATGCTACTGCTACTACATAGTCAAACAACTCTTTTGCAGTTTCGTCAATGTCTTTATCTTCTACCAATACACCGGCATTGAAGTCTATCCAGTTCTTCTTCTTCCCTGCAAGGGCGCTGTTACTGGAAATCTTAACGGTCGGAACCGGTGATGCAAACGGTGTTCCGCGTCCTGTCGTAAACAAAACAATGTGCGCGCCGCTTGCCGCAAGTGCGGTTGACGCTACCAAATCATTTCCCGGTGCACTGAGCAGATTAAGACCCGCTCTTTCCACGCGCTGTCCGTATGCCAATACGCCCTTAACCGGCGCACTTCCGGACTTCTGTGTACATCCAAGGGATTTATCCTCAAGTGTGGAAATACCGCCTTTCTTATTGCCCGGTGACGGATTTTCATAAATCGTCTGGTTGTTATCCTTGAAATACTGTTTGAAATCATTAATTAACTTCACGGTCTCGTCAAACAACTCCCGATTCTCGCATCTGTTCATCAAAAGCGTTTCGGCGCCGAACATCTCCGGCACTTCCGTCAGAATCGTTGTTCCTTTTTTGCTTATCAATAAGTCAGAAAACTTTCCGACGAGCGGATTTGCCGTAATACCGGAAAAACCGTCGCTTCCGCCGCATTTCATACCGATGATAAGTTTGGAAACGCTTATCGGCTCACGTTTGAATGAAGCTGCGTAAGAAATCAGTTCATCCAGCATTTTTCCGCCGGTCTCCATTTCATCTTCTGTCTCCTGGCAGACAAGGAATTTCACCCTGTCAGGATTGACATCGCCAATATACGGTTTCAATACGTCTATGTTACTGTTTTCGCACCCAAGACCAAGCACTAACACGCCGCCTGCATTCGGATGTTTTATTAAATCTGCCAGAATCGCTCTTGTATGCTCCTGATCGTCCCCCATCTGCGAACAGCCATACGGATGCGGGAATGCAATAACCTCTTCTACCGTACCTTTCAGGCGTTCATTTGCAGATTTGGCAAGCGCCGTAGCAATATTATTGACACATCCAACCGTCGGAATAATCCATACTTCATTTCGTACGCCGACTTTGCCGTCCGGACGGTTAAATCCCATGAATGTCTCATCCGGCGTAGACTTTTCCTGTATTTCCACCGGTTCATAGGTGTATTCCAACAAATCTCCCAGTGCGGTTTTTACATTGTGCGTATGTATCCACTGTCCTGCCAGGATATTCTCCTTGGCATTTCCGATACGGCATCCGTACTTGGTAATATCTCCGTCCTGCGCAATATCACAGAGAGCCATTTTATGACCTGCCGGAATGGTGTCCTTTGCCGTTACCTGTACATCCCCAACGCTTACCGTATCGCCCGCTGCAATTTCCTTAATTGCAACAATTACATTATCATTTTCATGAATTTTAATATAATCTTTCATGTTACCCCCATTATTCACATTATGCGAAAACTTTTTCCATTGTCTTACGCATTCCTATGGCACGAATATCTGTTAAATAGGAAACAATTGCGTCTTCTACTCCTGCGAGTGCGCTCAAATCCTGTCCCCAGAAATCCGTATTGGAAAGTACCGCATGTGCAAATTCCGCCGGTTCCTTACTGCTGTTTGCTGCGAAGAACTCAAGCACTGCCGCATCATCCATAATATTATATTCCTGACCGTCACGATGTCCAATCAACGCTTTATCTCTGATTTCCGTTCCGGTGTAGAACGCCATCAGCGCCGCAAGTGAGAATGTCAAATGTGTCGGTATCTTTCCTTCTTTTTCAATATAGCCAAGGAAACTAGGCATACATCTTGCTTTCCACTTGGAAACAGAGTTTAAGGAAATAGATAAATGCGCATGTTTTACATACGGATTATTAAATCTTGTCAGTACAGCCTCTGCAAACTCATCCAACTCTTGCTTCGGAAGTGTTAACGTAGGAATTACTTCATCAAAGATAGTTGCTTTAATAAAGTTCAGAATGAGCTCATCATTCATGGATTCCAGTACGATATCATTTCCGCACAGATAAGAAGCAAGTACGAAAGAAGTATGTGCACCATTTAAGATACGAACCTTTCTCTGCTTATACGGTTTCTGATTATCTGTAAAGATAACAGGAAGTCCTGCTTTCGGCAGCGGGAATTCATCGCTGATATCCTTGGAACTTTCAATAACCCAAAGTGCAAAAGGCTCGCCTGTTACAATCAGATTATCCTGATATCCGAATTCCTGACAAAGTTCTTCAGCCTCGTCTCTCGGATATCCGGTAACAATTCTGTCAACCAGTGTGGAAGTAAATACGCAGGCATCATTTACCCATGCCGTAAAAGCATCTCCAAGATTCCACAATTTAGCAAATTTTAACACACATTCTTTCAGATGGATTCCATTATCATCAATCAATTCCACCGGAAGCATTACCAGACCCTTATCCTGCGCGCCGTTAAAATGCTGATATCTTTCATATAAAAACTTCGTCAGTTTACCGGGATATGTTTTCGGCGGATTCATTTCAAATTTGTCCGTCTCATCATAAACAATACCTGCCTCCGTTGTGTTGGAAACGATGAAGCGCAGTGTATCCAATTTTGCAAAGTCAGCATATTTCTCATATTCTCCATAGGCATCCACAACATCGGTAACACTTGTTACTACACGGTTGATTTTTCTCGCTTCGCCGTCCGAAATACCTCTAAGCTGTACCGTATACTGGCATTCCTGATCATGAAAACGCTCCAGTGTTCCAAATTCAATCGGTTTTACCAAAACGATATCTCCGTTAAAATCGCCTCTCTCATTTGCGATATCAATCATATAATCAACAAATGCGCGCAAAAAGTTGCCTTCCCCGAACTGCAGAACCTTTACCGGTCTTTCTACTTTTCCTGTTTTCTGTTTGCTCAAAAGTTCCATTAGCTGCAAAATCTCCTTTCTCTACACCAATCTTCCGCCTCTGCCCCATTTGTCACGGCTTTCGTACATTTTTTATAATGTAAGCAGTTTCATGTTATTATTTTTTCACATTTTTCCCAATTAGTCAATATATAAATTGAAATAATTATAATATTTTTTTACAATTTTGCAAGTGAATTTAACGGATTTTATATTGCTTTCTAATCCCGTATCATATATAATAAAC
>CAMWMM010000135.1 GCA_947175285.1 uncultured Lachnospiraceae bacterium | reverse complement strand
GTATCAATATAGCTGAGGCTGCTGTCGAAGAATCGTAACAGGGCAGATTTTAATAACGCTGAAACAAAAAATATTCAAAAAGGAGAGTAGAATTATGGCAAAATCAAAACTGGTAAAGGCAAATGAAAAGATTGCGGAAGGCGTAGTCGGCGGCTACAAAAAAATTGAAGAAGGTGTAGTCGGAGGTTATAAAAAAATTGAGGAAGGAGCAGTCGGCGGGTTCAATAAAATCGCTGATAAGTTTGTAGACAATTTCCTGACGAAGGAAGGCGAGTCCGTAGAAGAAGCCAAGGAGCGGCTGGCAGCAGAGCAGAAAGAGAGAGAAGCAAGAAGAAAGGCAGGTCTGGAGTAATGAAAAAAAGTACATTTGTAGCAATGATTTTAGGAACAATCGGAGGAATTTTATTTGCACTGGGAATGTGTATGGGACTGGTAGAGGAATGGAATGCACGCAGTGAAGGTATTATTATGGGAGTAATCGGGCTGGTTGTATTACTCATCATGGTAGCAGTGTGGCGGAAGATGGAAAACAAGGAACCGATTAAGCTGTCGGGAAAGACAATCGGTGCGACACTGATAGGAATTGTTGGTGCGCTGCTTTTGGGTGTCGGTATGTGTTTGACGATGGTATGGAGCAATATGGTTGTCGGCATTATAGTCGGGATTGTAGGGATTGTAGTTCTCCTTTGTCTGATTCCGTTCATCAGAGGGTTAAAGTGATAGAAGGATGAATTTACAACGGATGACAGATATTTTAAAAAAGATATTTAAACTGCCGCCAATTCCTACAATACTAATTTCTATCCCTTCATTTGCATTAGTCATATATGTACTCGCAAATGATATGGGGAATATGGCGATTTCATATGCTGCATACATACTGTCCGCATATGCTCTGATTATTACTGCTACGGGTATAGCAGGGATTATAGGACTGATAAGACAGGGAATAGAAAATAATCTTTTCGTTAAAAAAGCACTAAGCATTCCACTATTTGAAAAATATATAAAAGAAGCCACGTTTCGGACAGAAACATCTTTATATCAGGGATTTTTAATCAATTTATTATATGTAGCATTGAAATTTGGTTCCGGTATATATTACAACTCCATTTGGTTCGTTGCACTTGCAGGTTATTATTTTTTATTGGCTCTCATGCGCTTTTCCCTGCTCCATTATGTAAGGAGCAGGAAGGATGACAAGATTTCCGAGTGGAAAAGGTATCGTTTTTGCGGGATTATTTTGCTTGTTATGAATCAGGCGCTGACGGCTATTGTTGTCATTGTTGTAAAACAGAATAAAGGTTTTGAATATGCCGGATTTTTGATATATGCAATGGCGCTCTATGCTTTTTATGCAGTCATAACGTCTGTCATAAATGTGGTAAAATTCAGAAAATATGGAAGACCCATTATGTCAGCAGCAAAAGTAATTAATCTGACGGCGGCATTGGTTTCTATGCTTTCTTTAGAAACTGCCATGTTAGCGCAGTTTGGTGGGGATGATGCCTCGTTCAGGCAGATTATGACGTCAGCTACCGGCGCCGGTGTCTGTATGATTGTATTGGGAATGGCAGTTTATATGATTGCAAAATCTACAAAAACACTAAAAAATATGAATCAAGATGAAAGGACAGAAGGGGGTAATGTTTTATGATAAATATACTTGTGGTAGAAGATGATGTAAAACTGAACCAGATTGTATGTACCTACTTAAATGACAGCGGGTTTCATGCGAAAGGGTGTCTGTCTGCAAATGAGGCATATGAGGAAATGTATAATAATCTGTACGAGCTGATTATTTCGGATATTATGATGCCTGAAATTGACGGTTTCGAGCTTGCACGGACAGTCCGGGAAGTCAATAAAACAATTCCTATTTTATTTATGTCGGCAAAAGACGATTTGCCATCGAAACAGAAAGGATTCCAGTTAGGAATTGATGATTACATGGTGAAGCCTGTTGAGCTTGATGAACTGTTGTTACGGGTTAGGGCGCTGCTTCGCAGGGCAAATATTGAAATGGAGAGGAAAATAACAGTAGGAAATCTGGTGCTGGATGCAGACGCCATGAGTGCAGAAATTGATGGAGAGGAAATAGGTCTTACCACAAGGGAATTCAACATCATTTATAAGTTGCTTTCCTACCCGAAAAAGACTTTTTCCAGAGCGCAGCTTATGAATGAGTTTTGGGGTGTAGACAGTGATACAAGTCTGAGGGCGGTTGATGTTTATGTGACAAAGCTCAGGGATAAATTATCAGACTGTGACGGTTTTAAAATCGTGACGGTAAGAGGCTTGGGATATAAGGCGGTGCTGCAATGAAAAAAATAGACCACAATAAATATGGCAAGATCAATGACAGCCGGTTTCCGTCATCGCTTTTTGCGGTTTATATGGGAACGCTTCTTTTGATGTCCGGTATTCATATGGGGTTACTTGTTTTTATGAGCAGGATGGGATGGAATGAAATTATTCAGTCTATTGTTCCTATCTTGTATTGGGGCATGATTGCTGTGGGGCTTACTTTATTTACAAGAAGGGAAATTCGCAGAACTTATGAGGAACCGATGCACATGCTGGCAGAAGCCGCCGGAAAGGTAGCGGACGGTGATTTTTCTGTCTATGTGCCTACCATTCATACGCCTGATAAGCTGGATTATCTGGATATTATGATTATGGATTTTAACAAGATGGTAGAGGAATTAGGGAGCATTGAAACCTTAAAAACCGATTTTGTTTCCAATGTATCCCATGAGATGAAAACGCCGATTTCCATTATAAAAAATTATGCGGAAATGCTTAGGATGGAAAATCTTCCGGAAGTACAGCGAAAAGAATATGCGAAATCAATAGAAAATGCTGCAACAAGGCTTTCGGATTTAATTGGAAATATATTGAAATTGAATAAACTGGAAAATCAGAGCATTACACCGGATATAGAAGTATATGATGTGTGCAGACAGTTGTGTGAATGCATCCTTCAGTTTGAAGAAGCATGGGATGAAAAAGAGATAGAACTGGAAACAGAGATTGAGGACGCGGCAATGATAAGAGCCGATGCAAGTCTGATGGAACTGGTATGGAATAATCTGCTGTCGAACGCAATAAAGTTTACAGAGCAGGGAGGGATGGTTGCAGTCAGTCAGGCATTTGACGAAAACCATATAAGAATTTCCGTATCAGATACAGGATGCGGCATGAGCAGAGAGAGTATGGAGCGAATTTTTGATAAATTTTATCAAGGGGATACTTCCCACTCAAAGGAAGGAAACGGTCTGGGGCTTGCATTAGTGCAGCGTGTATTGGAACTTATGGACGGGGATATTCAGGTTGTCAGCGAGGAAGGAAAAGGGAGTACATTTACTGTAGTATTGCCTGCGGCTGACATAGATAATAATAGCAGAGGAGGATTGTGATGGAGGATACAGGCAGACAAAATAAGAGTTTTGTAGCATATGAATATAAAGAAATCGTTACTGAAAGCAGTCAGGTATCTTTTTTACTGGATGGGTATGAGTGTTTTGGATGGGAATTGGATGAAAGCGTGGCAGGACGCAGAGAAAATATAAATTCTCCATATCAGAAAAAGGCAGTCCTTTATTTGAAGCGAAACAGAAAAATTGTCAATAAAACGGAACTTACAAGACTGCAAAGAAATTTTGAAGCATGTGTCAAAGAAATAGAAACACTAGAAAAATCAAAAACATCTTCTGCAACTATGTACGCGCTTATCGTTGCGATTATTGGTACGGCATTTATAGCGGGTTCGGTATTTGCCGTGACAGCACAGACACCTTATATCATTTTATCTGTCCTTCTTGCAGTTCCCGGATTTATCGGCTGGATTCTGCCCTATTTTCTCTATAAGAAAGTGGCAGGAAATCAGACGGAAAAGATAGTGCCGTTAGTTGAACAAAAGTATGATGAAATTTACGAAATATGTGAAAAAGGAAATAAACTTCTATATTAGGGAATGTCTCTTTTAGCCCGCATAAATAATTATACTTTCAATTATGGTATTATACTCCGGCATAAAATCATATACAATAGTCGGGTTGGTAATGCCGGATTCTGCCTTGCCAAGATAATCAAGTTGTCCGTTTTTATCATAGCGGTAGAAGAAGGTAGTTGGTATCGCTCTGTCTTCGTCCCAGTCGAACGTATTCATCTGAAACGCAATTTCTATCGCCTCATCCTCCGTATCCATGTCATATAGAAAACATTTTGTCCAAGGGTGGCCTGAAAGTTGGCTGGATAGTTGTTCGTGTTCTGCGGCATAATCGGTGGCGTTGATGATAAAGTGAAGGTTAGTGTTAGCGCTTCCCGGCTGCTCTATATAAAATTGGATTTCTTCGTCCTTACCGTCACCGTTTAAGTCGAAGAAGCATACTTCCTCGGTTTGCAGAGGAATAGTTTGCGGGCCATCATAAGCGTATTTTTCCTGAAAACCCATTTCTTCCAAGTCAGAGTAAGGAATAGTGAACTCGATTTCACCTGCAGCAAATGGACCAAGTTCATAAGGGTGACTGAAAAAGACAAGACCGGAAGTGGAAAGATACCATCTGCCGCTCTGATAAAGTATTTTTTCTAAATCATTGGAATCATTAAATGCAGCATTAAAAGTATCAGGAAACAGGATCTTTTGATAAGAGTTGGACGCAGCAAGGCTTTGATGGAAGGCAAGTGTATCCTGATGGAAAGCATCAGCATTTTCTGAAAGGTCTGTAAAATCAATCAATTCACCCGTCCGCGTATCATAGTTTAGTCCGGTAGAGCCGTACAGGCTATGTGCGCCGCCGCCATACCATTCATTTGTGACAAGAAAAGAAATGACATTGTTGTCAGCACGAACAACGCTGAATTCTACACTATCGCTATAAGTATAGATATAAAGATTCGTGTTATAATGTGCTTCATATTCATCTTTAGCCCATTCAAGGGAAGAAGTGTCAGCATAAAAATCATCTACAATTGCCTGAATATCTGCATTAATTTTGTCAGCAGCATTTTCGTTTCCCTCGATTGTTACAATCGGATAAGTGCATGTACTTGTATAAATGATTTTATCGTTCATCGCTTCCGTGCTTCGTTTTTCGCTGTACAAAAAAATGGAAACAGGAGAGGTGAGAGTGGTATGAGTAGTATACTCTACTATGGAAACATCCTGTATATTATCCGTATCCTGCGTGTTTAAGATAGAGGTAATGTCAGGAAGCACACTTAGCTGTGCAGTTGGTGGTATTGTTGAAGATAAACTTTCTATTGGGTAAGGGGAAAATGATATATTATCCTGTTTTGCACATGCAATACATAAGCATAGGAGTGCGCATACGGAAATCATGGACAGACGGGAGATTAATTTTTGTTTCATAGCAGTCGCCTCTTTTCGGGTGAATGAGTTAGAATCTACGTCGGTGGTTTTTGTTTTTTGTCAAAATAATTTTAACATATACTGAAATGGATATCATCTGATTTTTGGGTTTTGTAAAAAGCTATTATGCAAAATCTACAAAAAGTAGTTCGGAAATTGTCTATTTATTGAATTGATATTGTGAAATGCCTGTGTTATGCTCGTGATACAATATTTCATATAGGAGTTACTTATGGCAAATGAGCAGACAAAAGAGATTGAGGTGCGAGAGAACAAACGGCCACCTGTTGTTGATATTTCAGATATTACAATTAAAAATTTAATATACGTGATTCGAGGACAGCAAGTCATGTTGGACAGTGATCTGGCTATGCTGTATCAAGTGGAAACAAAAGTGTTTAATCAGGCGGTCAAAAGAAATATCGAGCGTTTTCCTGATAATTTTCGCTTCCAGTTAACGAATGAAGAGTATGATTCTTTGAGGTCACAATTTGTGACCTCAAAAGGAAAAGGCGGTCGCAGATATTTGCCATATGTATTCACTGAACAAGGAATTGCTATGCTTTCGGCGGTATTGCGAAGTGAAGTGGCTATACAAATTAGCATAAAAATTATGAATGCTTTTGTTGAGATGCGTATATTTCTTGCGAATAATTCTTTGATGTTTGAGAGAATCAATGAACTGGAAATGAAACAGTTGGAGTATCAAAATAGTACGGACGAAAAGTTTGACAAAATATTTGACTATATATCCGAACGAGAAGAAGTATCACAAAAGATATTCTTCGATGGGCAGATATATGATGCGTTTAGTTTGTTGGTTGATTTGGTATTAAGAGCAGAGAGAAAATTGGTGTTGGTAGATAATTATGTTGATATAGATACACTAAACATATTAGCTAAGAAAAAGTCCGGTGTAAAGGTTATTTTGTACACGCAAAAAAAGACCAGATTATCTAAAACAGATGTAGACAACTTTAATCGCCAGTATCCGATATTGGAGGTAAAACATACAGGTGTGTTTCATGATAGATTTATGATTATAGACGATGTACGGGCATATCATATAGGAGCTTCAATTAAAGATGCAGGAAAGAAATGTTTTGCCATTAGCCGGATTGAAGATTGTGGGATTGTAAAAGATATTTTAATCAGACTAAAATAAATAGAAACACCACCTACGTCGCATCTGCGGTTTTAGTGGTTCATTATTATTATATAGAAGTACATACAAATCATCAAGGATGGGATTGCAGATGGATTTTGTAAAAATAATTATGCATAATTAACAAAAAAGAGGTCTAAAATTGTCTATTTATTGAATTGATATCTTGAAATCCTTGTGGTATGCTCGTGATACGATATTTCACATAAGGAGGTGCATTATATGACAGAAAATGAAAAGTTAGATTTAATATTATCAGAAGTGAAAAACATGAGGACTGATATACTGAATATGCAGGAAAGATATATTGCTATGTCCGGAAATCGGTACGAAACAATACGTAACAGTGCTGAATTGGAAATGTTATCAATTACAGTTAGGAGATTGGAAATGGAAGTTAGAAATTTAAAAGAAAAAGTATCTTAGCTTTAATAGTGAGAAGAAGATTTGATACTCATGGGTTGAGAGAAAAATAGGAGAATACCTATATTCTGTACGCAAGGAGTAAAAGAAAAGTATGGAAATTAAGGATTATATGAAGTTACTGTATACAAGATTGGTGCAGGAGATGAATGATGAGAGCGGACATTATTTTTATGGCAGGATTTTAGAACTGGATGGGTGTCAGAGTACAAGTGATACGTGGAATGGGCTATATGAGAGCCTCAATGAAGCAATGGAGGGATATATTGAAACAAAGTTAGAAAATCGTCTTTTCATACAGCTTCCGCAAGCGGAGCATAATTGAGAAAGTATACCATTGACTGATATGTGGTATATAAATGGTTGGCCCGAAAGCGTAGTCCTTTGCCATAAGGTGGAGGACTTTTACGTTACCCTTTGTACAACATAAATTGACATCGTTCGCCAAAGGTGATAAAATCGAAGAATATGTATGTTATAAAACTATAAAAAGGTAGTGACGCAAAACTATAGGGCTTTTAATATGGTAGCCAGATGCGATTTAAAGCACAGTGCAACGACTATTGCAATGGTGCTTTTTTGCTTTTATAGAGCAAAAGAGATTAAATTGAAGTATTTAACTATAAAACAAGTAGCGGAAAAATAGAATATTTCAGAATGAAGAATACAAGTACTATACCGAGAAGGGCGAATTGATAAAATAAAACGATTCGGGCGGGCTTGAGCTATACCTGAGGATGCAGAAAAACCAGTAGATGGTCATGTGACAACTGATGAGTACAAAAATTGGAGAAAGAAGTCCTGATTTTGGGACATTATAGTTGATACAATCCAATTGAAGAGTGACAAACTTTGTCCCCAAATGTAGATATAATAATCGTAGGAGGATTTTTGTATATGAGTAAGATTATGATTAAGTATCATCCGGTTAAGAAAGAAATACATTTCTTGACAGATGATAATGGCAGTTTTAATGAAGTTAGTTATACTGATAGTCCAGCGCTAGAGGAGTATTCTCCTGAAAACGGAGAGTTCTTATTGCAGAACCAGGGATATTCATTTTTTAATAATTTGCAAGAGGCCTTTCTGGGAATACAAGATACAGAGATAGTGTTTAGGGGAACAAAGATAGATTATGAAGATTTTCAGAAAATGGTTACTAATTACAATGATTATCAGGAAAGAGAGGGCTCTGAGATGAAGTTAAACTTGGGTGGTTTTGTTGAGCTTCCTGATGTAAGAGCAATCTATGATGAAATAAAAACAGTTGCTACTGAAACAGTTGAATTATTTGGAAATGAGTTATCAGAAGGTCCCACAAAGGAAATATTCAGAGTAAGAAAACAGAAGCTCGATGATAAGGTGAAAGATATTGAACAGGATAATGTAAATCTGTGTTTTGTTGGTACATATAGTTCTGGGAAATCCACATTTATCAATGCTATTATAGGCGCGAAAATTCTTCCTGAAAAAATAAGACCTGAGACTGCAAAAATGTTCAGAATAAAGAATGTGCAGATGCCTGCTATCAATTTCTTAGTTAAAAAGAACCTTGATGATGCGGGTAATATTGCTTCTCTGGTATGGTCTGATGAACTTAATAAGTTTCAGTTTACAACAAAAGTTAATGATGGGTTAAAAGGAGTACTGGATAAAGTATGTCAAAGAAATGCAGGGAAACCGCGACATGAGCAGATGAGACAACTTCTGGTTACTATAAACGAAATGCCTAATAGTCCATGCGATAATGGTCAGTGTTTTGTAGATGGAATGATTGATGTTAGATATCCGATGGATATTCAGTCTGATATTAATTTTACTTTTTATGACACTCCTGGAACAGATAGCAATTCGAACGAGCATTTGCGTATTCTTAAAGATGCTTTAGCTCAGCAGACTAACTCTGTGCTAATTGTAATGTATGAGCCTGTAAAAATGGATGGTAAGGGAAACTCTGTTTTATATGATCTTATGCTTAAATCACAGGCAGATTCAAGTAATGAGGATGGTGTTACTATTGACCTTTCAAGATCATTGCATATTGTAAATCAGGTCGATAGATATGGAACAACTGAGTTGAGGGATGCCCTTAGTAAGCCGATTCGTTTATCAAAAAATGAACAGGATATTATTGATGAATCAGAAGATACTGAGTTTGAGTATGATTTGCAGGATAAGAGGGTATTTTATGTTTCATCTAAAGCGGCATATTGTGCAAGAGCACAGAAGAAGGGAATTTGCGATTTAGATGATGAAGAGTTTATTGAGGATAGTGCAGAAAAAGTAATCAAAAGGAGGTATTACAGAAATAATCACATGTCAGACGCTGAATATGATACGAAGGAAGTGATTGAAACTTCGGATTCACAGTTTGAGTATTATAGTAGCGAGCAAGTAAGTGATCAGTTGTATGTTGCCTCTGGAATGTATGCTGTTGAAAGAGAAATAATTAAGTATGCTGAAAAGTACGCATTAGCAGTAAAGGCAAAAGGACTTTATGATGCTGTTCTATATATGATGGACGGTGTTGAAGATGAATGCCAAGTTATTGAAGAAGCTAAGCGAATAGAAAAAGAGGATTTGTTGGCAATGATAGATACTCTTAAAACAGAAATGACAACAGATATTAATCAGTGTGCGACAGATTTTATTAGTAATAATTTATCTAAACAGAAGATGGAGCAGATGCTTCCGGAATTACAATTTATTCAGACTAAGGTATCTAATGCTGGTACAAGCGCTGAAAAGGAGGTAGGAAAGCTGCCTAGAATAGTATTAAAACCAGAAAAAATTAGCCAAAAGAATAAAGCGATTCTTGAAAAATTGAATTCATACATACATGATCTTGATTCATATTATTATGGCATTCGTGCAGATATTTTGAAAAAACAAATGGATGCGTTGAAAACTGAGATAATAAAGAAAGTTAAAGAATACAAGGAAATTGATGGGAATATAATAAAAAAAATTCTCAAAATTGAAAATACAACAGTTCCGAAATCCAATATTACAGAAATAAGAATGAGTGATTATATAAATTCTGAAAAAGCTTTATGGATACTTACAACTACTGATAAAGGTAAATACAAAGAAACTGTTTTAGCTAATTTTCTGGCTGTAACAGGAAGACAACATAAAGCCTACATAAAGGAAATTGAGGATGTTGCAAAGACGAAAGCTTTGGAG
>CAMWMM010000134.1 GCA_947175285.1 uncultured Lachnospiraceae bacterium | reverse complement strand
TAAAGGTTTCGCCTTAAGGCGAGGGTTTTAACCCCATTATACAGACAATAAAAACCCCCTTGAATCAAACCTTAGATTAATTCAAGGGGACTTTTTCTCAATCAGTTTTTTACGCTCTTTACAGGTACATTTTTCGTTGCATTATCCTTAATAATTGCTTTCTCTGCTTCCTTTTGGTGCGTTTCAAAGCATCCGCACAATTTAATATACCAGATAGCTGCTTTTCTTTCATAGCCTGACAGTCCTGCTTCAACTTTCTTGATGTTCTTTTGATCTATTCAAATACACCAGTGATTTCTCCCTGTTGAATTATATGTGTTTCCATCGCTTTCAACAAATGTTTTTTCTTTGCATTATTTTTTAAACTAATTTCACTGTCCAAAACATAAAGTGTAAACTTATAAGCATGTTGTTTGCCTTTGGGCGGTTTCGGTCCTGCATATCTATGGCGTCCGTATCCAATTCCTTGTACAGCATTCCCTAATGAGGGAACAACTCTTCCGGCTGGTATACTACCTTGTATTTTAGATTGCGCTGGAATGTTCCAGATCACCCAATGATTAAATATGCCAAATAAGTGATGCTTAATATCATCCATAATAATTGCTATTGTTTTAGCATCAGGAGAAAGATTGTGAATAATAAATTCTGGCGATTTGTCCTCGCCCCTTCCTGTATATTTCAATGGAAACCTTTCTCCTTCCTTTAATTCTTTACATTCAAATTGTAATTTATTGTTTTTCATTATATTGCCTCCTTTTCAACATATTTACTTTACCCTATCTAACATGATATAGCTAAATTAACCAAGAGGAAAGTTTCCTCCACTATCAAGAATATTCACAATTACCCTTTCAACTTCTTGCATAATGCTACTTTGCTGCTTGTGACTTATCAATTTTGCATTGCATACAAGATTAATTGTAATATTCTTTTCTGGAAACACAAGAAATACAGCATTCGTACCAACCCTATCCATTAACTTTAGATTACTTATCAAACCACCGCCAAAAAATGTTGACCTGACACTATCATCAACAGGATAATTCTCAAAAGCAACCAATGAAACAAAGTCACTCATGGAGGTAGGTTCTGTATAATAATAGAACGAGTGTATATCAGCGTCCAACGATGTATTATGTCTCTGCTTTGCCAATTCAATAAAGCTAGAAAAACCACTATTATTTACCCTAAACGGAATAATATTAATAAATGGACCAACCATGTTATCTATATTCTCAATAGCGGTTGTCCTACCCGAAACAACACCGCCAAAGACAATATCATCAGTATTACAAATCTTTTGCAAAGCCAAACCAATAGCACACTGAATAATTACACCAACAGTTATATTATTGGCTCTGGCTATAGTATTTAGCTTATTGGTCTTTTCTTCATCAATATTTATAGCACATTCTCGTAAAGTATATACCCCATCACTTATTGGCGGTATATTTCCAAACAAATATTTCGGAGTGTACCCACTCATATAATCATCCCAATATTGTTTAGCTGATTCAAAATCCTGTGTGTAGAGCCATTTCACATAATCATAGAAAGAATGTGCCACACTCTCTACAACTACTTGATTCATCTTTAGAGATTGTAAAGTTTGTAAAAAGTCTTTAAGAATGATCATCCGACTCCAGCCATCAATAATGAGATGTGAATTGCTCCACAAAACACGATAAACCGAGTCACTTCGTTTGAACAAAAATATCCTCATAAAGTTGTTCGTCGCAAAACTGTTGACCGCATCACTTATACGGAAGGCTTCAAAATACTGCTCCTGCTCATCCAATGACATTTTACTAATATCAGCATATTCAACTTTTATGGGTGCATCTCTCTTTACTACAGTGACGTGTCTGCCATTAGCAAGTTCTTCAATAGCCATGCGAAGAGTTTCGTACTTTTTAACCATCATATCAACAGCATTTTGCAAAATATCCAGATTAACAGGGGCACTAATATCAAATATGCGGCTGTGATAATATGGTTGTATTGCATTGTTGTAAGTTGTCGCTTCGTGATACATAACCTCTTGGAAAGGTATCAAAGGATAAATATTTTCAATATTACTCTTACCGTCTAATGTTTTGTATTTTTCTACAATTCTATCCAATTCATCAATACTCATTTCTGCATATGGAAAATCCGATGGTGTCGGCGTTGATTCAGTTGCAGATAAACACATATTTACGATTTCCGTCACATTTGTCTTAAAAGCATTCAACAAAATCGTAATATTCTCATCTGTAAATATCTTTTTACTATAAGTTGCATTAACCCGTAAGATACCATTTGTTACTGCCAAATTAAGATGCAAACCATATTGCTGATCTGCTTCGTCTCCAATTGCCTGCCCTGCAGAATAGTTCGGATAATCAAAACAAGTGGTATCAAACGAATTGTCAAACTGCCCCAAATAATTGAAACAAATACTACTATCCACTGTTTTAACTGGAATGTCGCTCAAGTAGCGCAAAAATCCATATGATATCCCGTTATGGGGAATATTCCGCAATTTTTCTTTAATATGCTTTATAGCATTTTCTTTTGTGGTTATTCCTTTAAATGAAAACGCAAATGGGTAAACACATGTAAACCAACCTACTGTCCGACTAATATCCAAATCTGTACCAAATGTATCTCTCCCATGTCCTTCTAAATTGATTACTACTGTGGGATACTGCCATACCTGATTAATGGATACTAAAAAAGCCGTTATAAGCAATTCATCAGTTTTGGTATTGTATACATGATTTGCAGTAGTTAATATTGCTTTCGTAGTGTCTACATCAATCATGACAGATTGCGTCCGTGTATCCTTGTAAATTCCATTCTTACTTGGGTAATTATCTGTCATTCCTGCTATTTCTGGCATACTATTCCAATAATCAATATCTTTTCTAAATTGGATCTCGTTATCTTTCATCCATTTTACCCAATCTTGATATGTATTCGTCTTTAGCGGTAGCTTATCAATACCGCCCCGACAAATAGCATCAAAATCAGATACAATAATTCTCCATGATACTCCATCAACAACAAGGTGATGAATAATCATCAAAATGTATTGTTCTTTGTTATTTTGTATAACTGTAAAAACAGCAATTAAACCATTGGTAATATCCAAACTACTTTGTAATTCGTTGCCCTTTTCTTCAATTATTGTGCTGGTAATCTCAGTCTCTACATTAATTACTATAAAACGGTACATACTTTCTTTATCTTGTGGATTACCAACAGATTGTTCAAATCTATGATCAGCTTCTGTATAAACAGCTCTAAGCATATCATGCCGATCCAACAAAATTTCAAAAGCATTTCTCAGTAAATGTGTATCAACAGGTTTTCTTGAATGTAAAACTATAGACTGGTTCCAATGGTTTAATGCCCCCAACCGTTCAAAAAACCGTCTTTGAATAGGAGATAATTGCACTTCACCCATTATCGGCTCCTGACTTATTACATTTTGCCTCGTATCAACCTTAGCTATTGCACCTAATTCCCGTATCGTAGGATTTTGCATAATGTCTTTTACTTCTATATTTAACCCTTCTGACTTTGCAGTTGAAGATATTTGAATAGCAAGGATAGAATCACCACCTAAATCAAAAAAATTATCATCAATGCTTAAATTTTCACTGATTCCTAAAACATCCTGCCATACTGCCGCTAATCGCTTTTCAGTGTCATTGCGTGCCAAAACAATCTCTCTGTCAGATAAATCTATACTCGGTTCCGGCAAAGCTTTAAAATCTATTTTACCATTGAGCGTGACAGGTATTTTATCTATAGAAGTAAAATACGTCGGTATCATATAGTCTGGTATCTGTGTTGAAAGATATTCCCGTAATAACTTAGCTACAATCTCCCTATCCGACACATAATAGGCGCACAAAGAAATATTATTATTTCTATTGTAGGTCGTAATGATAGCATCGGTTATTCCCTCATACTTCTTTATTGCCTGTTTTACCTCGTCAAGTTCAACACGATAGCCACGAATTTTAACCTGATTATCAATGCGCCCCAAAAATTCAAATTCACCTGTGGGCAAAAGTCTCCCTAAATCACCCGTTTTATATAAGACGGATTTAGTCAACTCTGGTAGTGTAATGAATTTCTCAGCGTTGAGTTCCTTTCGATGTAAATATCCATCAGAAACACCTAACCCGCCAACAACAATTTCGCCCAAAGTACCTATGGGCATTATCTCATTACTACTGCTTAAAATGTAGACTTCATTATTTGTAATAGCCTTGCCCAAAATTGAATGTTCCTCAAAGGTGGCATATTCTGCTTCAGATATATATTTTGCAATCGTACCGATTGTAGTTTCAGTGGGACCATAGTGATTTACAAACTCACAGTTTTTATAACTTGCTTTAAATCCTATAATATCTTCAATCCGCAGTTTCTCACCACCAAGTATAACAAGCCGCAAAGATGAAAGGTTATAGTTGACAAAATTACTATCAGTTTTTAGCAGAGAAAACAGGGAAGGTGTAAGTTTAAAAAATGTTATGCTCTGTTTATCAATATATTCCAACATATAAGGAACATTGGAATACTGTTCTTTACTCAACAAATGTAATTCAGCACCATTAAGTAAAGACGAATAAACAGAAGTATATCCCAAATCAAACGAAAATGATGAAACAAGCATTGCTTTATCCTGATCGGTCACACGGGCAAATGCAGTGAACCAATTCACATAATTAACTATGTTGCGATTGTTCACTACCACTCCCTTCGGTTTTCCAGTAGTGCCAGAAGTATAGATGATATATAGAGGATTATCACCATTTAGTTCCGCTTTAGGATAGGTAATTTCATTTATCCGCTCATAATATTCTATTTCAAATGCTTTTATCGAGAGTTGGCTCACAAAACCATTTTGACTTTGACTTGAAATTACAAATTTCGCTCCACTATCCTCTATAATATAACTAATCCTATCAGATGGCGTATCAACATCAAGTGGTATATATGGTACACCCAACTTAATGCATGCCAACATTGCAATTGGAACATAAATAGACATTTCCATTAAAATCAGAACTCTATCACCACTGGTAACACCTTGTTCTGTCATATCAACGGCTAAACGATTTGCACTGGAATTTAATTGGTTATAAGTCAAGCTAATATTTTCAAAAACAACTGCTGTTTTCTCTCTGTAATCTAATACTATCTTTTCAAAAAGTTCCTTTACTGTAGACATTCTCAAACTATCAACAGTAAACTGTTCACGCATAAAAGCACTTTGCACATCATGTGTCAATACAATGTCATTTATTGTCTTATTCATTAAAACAGCTATCCTATCAAGAAACAAAACGTAGTTATGTAAGAGTATTGAGGCATCTTGTGCATCAATAAATTTTGTGTTTGCTGCCAAACTGATTTCAAGGCTATTTTCACTTATATCAGCAATTTGAAAATGAATATCCGGTCTACCGTTTGGGGTAAAATCATTATGCAGTCCGATAAAAGAAAAGCCCACATTAACTAACTCCGTAATGTCAAATTCTGCATCTGCAAAACGATCATCAACCAAAGACAAAGGATAATCTTGAAATTTGTACGCAGTAGCAATTGAACTAGCAGTGTTTGTAATTGTATCCTTCAATGTTTCTGATTCATTGATAGTGGATTGCAAGATAACATAATCAACATCCATTGTCCCTGCTAAACTAGGAGACAAGTAGCTGATAACCGTGCTTTCCTTAGTAGAACACTTATAATTAATAACTTTGAAAGCTGATAACATAATGGCAAACATACCCATGCAGTTGCCTTTTGCGGTCTTTCTAATGCATGTTGCTGCCTCAGTCGATATTGTGCATTTTTCCACAGAAGTAATATCTTCACCTGTTTTTCCCTTTTGCGGAAACGGCAAGTCTACAGTCCCTACCCCATTCGTCACAATGCTGTCCCAATAATCTCTATATGCCTCATAACGATTATCACTATATATCAAATTTTTGTCAAAGATTGTTTTACTCATTGTTCGTCTTTTCTCCTTTTAAAAGTCAAAATCTGGTATTACAACAGATGTATTTCTTGTAACCGCCTCACTTATGATTGATAATTCACCAATTTGTGCATCAGGATCAGTAACCATTGCATCAAGGACAGTGAGATAATGCTTAACCATGTTTTCAATACTGCTACGGTTATAAAGCTCAGTAGCATAAACTAAGTTGCCATCCATAGAACCATCTTTATGTTCCGTAACAATAAGATTAAGGTCAAATTTACAAACATCCTCTTGCAGTTTTAATTGCTGTATCTGACAATCTGCCATTTGCATAGGCGGCACTTCCATATTCTCCATAGTGAACATCACATCAAACAAAGGGCTATGATTGCTTTCTCTTTTGATATGAAGTTCATCAACAATCCAATCAAGCTGATAATCCTGATTGGCAAGGATATTTATTGACATGGAATGAATACGTTTTATAAAATCCCTCACTGTTTCATGAAAATCAATATTAACATTATACGGAGTGGTATTCACAAACAAACCTACAACATCCAAAAATGATGCTTTTGTCCTGGCAGCCACAGGAGTACCAACAACAACATTTTTTTGATTGGCATATCTGGATAACAAAATACAATATGCAGAAAACAATACATTAAACGAGCTACTTGATGTAGACTTAGCAAGTTTGGCAATACCACTAACTGGAATATCAAAAATCACATTATCACCAATCTTATTTATATATTTAGGTCTTTTGGGTACATCAATCGGCAATGCCAGAACAGTACTTCTGCCTTCCAAATACCCGTGCCAAAATGTTCTTTGCGATTCAAATCTTCCCTGCTCTCTCATGGTATTCTGCCACACTACATAATCCCGATAATTATATTTAATATCTGACAAGGATTGACCATTGTAATATTTTACAAAATCCTTTACCAACAATCCCATTGCTGTACCATCCGTAATAATATGATGCATATCAATGACCATTATTACGCAATCCTTATCCTTTTCAATTAATGACACACTGAATAGTGGTGCTTTAGTCAAATCAAAGGGACGAATACAACTTTTAACTAATTCATCAATATCTCCTGATACATATTTTTTGACTTCTACTGAAAAATCAATATTATTAAGCACTGTTTGCCTTACTTGATTATCCTCAAAACTAAATACTGTTCTCAGTGCTTCATGTCGCTTAATTAAAACAATAAATGTTTCTTCGATTTTCTTTATATTGATCTTGCCTTTAATCTGAAATGCAGCGGTTATATTATAATTGGTATTGTCGGGATCAACGCTGAATAGCGTATACATTCTCTTCTGCTGAGCCGATACAGGAATTGAAGCTTTTTCATTGCACCGAAAATCAATATCAATATAGCCACTCTTTTGCCGTTCCTGCTCTGCCAACTTTGCAATGTCTTCTATTGTTTCACATTTATAAAGCTGGTTTAATGTAAGATTAATACGCATAATCTCATTTACCCTTGCCAGAATGATAGATGCTTTGAGTGAATCTGCCCCTATCTCGAACAAGTTATCATTTGGATTGAGAGTAATCAATTCTAATTCCTCTTTACAAACATTAACAAATGTATCCAAAGCACTAATGGCTATATTACTTTTCTGGCTTGCTTTGACATTAGCACTAACATTATCATTTTTTGCCACAAAAATCTCTTTCAGCAAATAATGTTTTATTTTACCATTTTGAGTTCTTGGTAATCCGTTAATAAATCGCACATGTTCTATTTGAAGCCGGGTAATTTGTGCAAAATACCGCCGTATATTGGAAATTAAATCATTATCAAACTCACCATTATAAGTATCCATATATAGAGCAATCTGTTCTGTTTCAATTTCTGCATTATAGACTCCCGTAATTGCAATGCAGTTTTTTAAAGAAGGAAATTTATCTTCTATAATTTTTTCAAAGTCATTAGGAAAATAGTTTTTACCAGCAATGAAGATAATTTCCTTAGATCGTCCCGTAACAAACAGCTCTCCCTCTAACATAAATCCAACATCACCGGTTTTCAGCCAATTATCACTTGTAAACACCTCGGAAGTTTTGATCATATCCTTATAGTATCCAGCCATGACAGTTCCGCCAGACACTTCTATATTTCCAATATATCCATCCGGCAAAATTTTACCCTGATTGTCGGTTATCCGCATTTCAACACATGACAAGGGACTACCCACACTGACAAAGGTTGCATTTGTAGTATCGGTAGTTTCCTCGATCTGGTCACCTATATTCATTTTGTCACGATTAATTGATTTCGTATTAAGCGGTATTCCAACAACTGTCGCATTGCAGGCAACAGTACATTCAGACATCCCATATCCCGGCACCATAACAGTGTTAGACATATTGTATTTTTCTAATACTTTCATAAACATGATAGCTAAGTCATAGGAAATTGGCTCAGCACCATTGCAAACCGCTCTCAAAAAAGATAGATCCCAGTCAAAATCCTGCTTACTTTTTTCGTAAAATGTTAGAAAATGTTTATATCCAAAATTAGGAGATACCGTAACTGTTACTTTACGGTTACTTGCTTCCTTAAACCAGCTTAACGGGTTTACTAAAAAATCAGATGTTGGCATAATCACCTGATTACACGAAACGTATGTTGTAGTCATATTGAACCCTAATAATGCAAGGTTATGTGTCAGCGGCAACCAACAAAGGGTTGTATCTTTACTGGTTAAGTTAATTCGTTCAGCTACAGCCTGTGCGTTGCTCAAAATATTGGCATGGGTAGTACATACTCCTTTAGGTGTCCCTGTAGAGCCAGAAGAAAATTGAATAACTGCCACATCATCAGGCTTGCTATCATACATATTGATAAGATTCACATCCATATTTGGAACTGGTTCAAAAACCTCAATGACTCTATCAATAGCAAAGTTGTACTTTTTACAGTATTCGCTTTTGCTGATTTCTTTTGCCGACACACAAATATAGGGATTTTCCATCATACCTAATACTAATTTTATTGCCCCTTGTGCTTGTTGATTTTTGGCATATGGAAGCAATACTACTCTAACCCCGCCTAATATGCAAGCCCAAAAAATAACAAGAAAATCTAAGTCATTTTCCACCTGTATTATAATCTCTGCTCCCGCTTTTATTCCATATTTCCGCATTTGATGTAATGTTAAACGTGCATCACTAACAAGCTCTGCATAAGTAATGTACTTTTCATTACCTTGCCAAACATATGTTAAGCCATTTGCACTATCTGCGGCTTTAAGTATCATATCTTTTAATGTTTTCATTTATTAGTACCTCCGTTTTTTGACGCTATGTATTTATATAATTTTCATATAATAAACTTTCTTTAATATGTTTAACCGTAATACTGTCTATTTGAAAATCCGTACATAGCGAAGCTGTATAATCATTTCCAATATCAACATGATTAAAATATAACTGCTGATTTTGTCTTGAATAGTACCGCACTAAATCATCAATCGACTGAAATTCAATGTCTGTTATAGGAATATGAAAGCCCTTTCCTTCATACTTCAGATAGCTTTCTTTCAATGTCCAAAGTTTATAAAATTTTTCCGCAGAAATATCCGACGGAAAACCTATTAAAGATTGCTCTTGTATAGTAAAAAATGAACAAACCTTTCTAAAAACTATTGGTCTATTAAATTCTATATCTATTCCTATCCTGCCTTTTGAAGTAGCTACAGTGACTGTACGATTTTGTGAATGTGAAATACTAAAGTCAATATGTTCTATATCTTTAGCATATGGTTTACCAAATTGTTTTTTTGAAAGAATTATATTTGATAGTGGTATTCCTGTCATATCGGCTAATGTTAATTGCATTTGGCAATACCCCACCAATGATCTCCTTGTATCAGCAATATCATGATAGCGCAACAGTTCTTTTTGTTTTATGATTGGTAATTTTTGAAGCACTTTCACAAACAAATCTTTTGTTTCATTTTCTTCTAGCTCTATGAGATATACCACTATTATTTTTAATCACCCCCTATTTTTAATCATCAAACATTTGTAAAACCTTTGTTTTTAACGCTAGATTTTTTTATAAGTTTCTTATCACCTCCAAAATACAAAGAGTCCTCTCGGAAACCCAAACCCCTTGAATTTCCTCGTTTTTTTGTTACTACT
>CAMWMM010000133.1 GCA_947175285.1 uncultured Lachnospiraceae bacterium | reverse complement strand
AAAATCTGCCATTATCTGGATTTGCCAATTCAGCACGGATGCGATAATATTTTAAAGAGAATGGGTCGCAGAACAAACAGACAGGAATTGACGGAAATTATAGAGAAGCTTCGTAACGAGATACCGGATATCTGCATCAGAACCACATTGATTACCGGATTTCCCGGCGAAACGGAAGAGGAACATGAAGAACTGATGGATTTTGTAGCGCAGATGGAATTTGACCGTCTGGGTGTTTTTACTTATTCACAGGAAGAAGATACACCGGCAGCTTCCATGCCGGAGCAGATTGACGAAGAGGTAAAAGAGGAACGCTGTAATCAGATTATGGAATTGCAGCAGGAAATAGCCTTTGATGCGGCTTTATCTATGGAAGGTAAAGTGGTGGAAGCAATGGTTGAGGGCAAAGTCGCGGATGAGGACGCCTATGTTGCAAGAACTTATAAAGATGCGCCGAATGTGGACGGTTTTCTTTTTATAAATACAACAAGGCAGCTTATGTCCGGTGATTTTGTGAAATGCCGGATTACCGGCGCTTATGAATATGATTTGATTGGAGAATTGGAAGATGAATTTACCCAATAAACTGACAATGTTTCGTGTGATACTGATTCCTTTTTTTGTTCTTTTTATGTTGGTTGACATAACAAATGTGGACAAATGGATAGCACTTGCTATTTTTATTGTGGCAAGTCTTACGGATTTGCTGGATGGCAAGATTGCCAGAAAGTATAACTTAGTGACAAATTTCGGGAAATTTATGGATCCGTTAGCGGATAAACTGTTGGTTTGCTCAGCGTTAATTTGTCTGGTGGAGATGGCAAAACTGCCTGCATGGATGGTAATTATCATTATTGCAAGAGAATTTATCATCAGCGGTTTTCGTCTGATTGCTGCCGACAACGGCGTTGTGATTGCTGCAAGTTATTGGGGCAAGTTTAAGACAACGTTTCAAATGCTTATGATTTGTCTTTTGATTGCAGATATGGAAGTTATTCAGGTTTTGACGACGATTATTGTGTGGATAGCGCTTCTTTTAACGGTTATTTCTCTGATTGATTATCTGGTAAAAAATAAAGCTGTCATGAAAGAAACAAAGTAATTGAGAAGGAGAAATAGCATGGTAGTAGAAATTATTTCAGTTGGAACTGAAATCCTGTTGGGTAATATTGTCAATACCAATGCGGCATACCTGTCCGAAAAATGTGCGGGAATCGGTTTGTCCTGCTATTATCAGGATGTAGTGGGCGACAATGAGGAACGCCTGACAAATGTGCTGCAGACGGCGCTTTCGAGAGCGGATGTGCTGCTTTTGTCAGGAGGACTTGGACCGACACAGGATGATTTGACAAAAGAAGTGACAGCGAAAGTGCTCGGCAGGAATTTGTATCTGCATGAGCCGACCAGGAAAGCCCTGATTACGTTCTTTCAAAGCAGGGGCATAGAGATGACGGAAAATAACCGGAAGCAGGCAATGGTTCCGGAGGGATGTATTGTGGTAGACAATCCGAACGGTACGGCGCCCGGGATTATTATAGAGGATAACGGTAAACACATTATTTTGATGCCGGGACCTCCAAATGAATTGATACCGATGTTTGAAAATGCGATTATGCCTTATCTTAATGCATTAGAGCCGGGAACGATTTATTCTCAGACTGTAAAAATATGCGGCATTGGTGAAAGTAAAGCGGAATCCATGATAGAGGATTTGATTGCAGAACAGGGTAATCCGACGATTGCAACCTATGCAAAGACCGGTGAAGTGCATTTGCGTGTGACGGCAAGAGCGGAGGATGAAAAGGAAGCTAAAAAGCTGATAAAGCCGTTTATCAAAGAGCTGAAAGGGCGCTTTGGCAATCATATTTATACAACACAGGAAGAGGTTACGCTGGAGAAAGCGGTAGTTGATTTACTGCTTGCCAATGATTTGACGGTCAGCACGGTGGAATCCTGTACCGGCGGTATGCTGGCGGCAAGATTAATTAATGTGCCGGGGGTTTCGGAAGTATTTAAGACAGGATATATTACGTATTCCAATAAATCCAAACGGAAAATTTTAGGGATTAAAAAGTCTACCTTGGAAAAACATGGAGCAGTCAGCGAAGAAATTGCCAAAGAGATGGCAAAAGGCGCATCTATTTTTTCAAAAGCGGATGTGACGGTTGGTATTACCGGTGTTGCGGGTCCGGATGGCGGTTCCGAGGAAAAACCGGTAGGGCTGGTATATATTGCGTGTAGTGTATGCGGACGCATCAAAGTGCGGGAATGCCGTTTCAGCGGGAATCGGATGAAGATTCGTGAAAACAGTGTTGCGGCGGCACTATCATTAATGAGGGAATCCATTCTTGCCTATTATAGTGAGGTGACGTTTGGTGCAAACAAATCATAGAAACAGGAAACGTAAGAGGAGAAAGGAGCAGAATTTCCAAGATGAGTGAACAGGGACAATTTGATTTATGCCCTAAATGCGGAGCAGTTGCCAGAGATGGTATATGTCAAAGCTGCGGATATGAAATTCCGGGCATTCAGGATGCAATTGAGCAGGAAACAACACAACAGGAAATGACACAAGAGGAAACAATACAGCAGGAAATGACACAAGAGGAAGCAACACAGCAGGAAACGATACAAGAGGAAACAGCGCAGCAGGAAACAATACAACAAACGGATAACGGACTTTATACATCACCGGATGTTTATGAGACACAGACCGGGCAAGATGTCTATCAAACGCCGGATATGAGTACCGGGCATCATGATACGGGCGGTATGTTTTCGGGAGATCATGTCGGTGAAAATGCAGCGTATCAGCAGAATACATATGACGGCAGCAGCCAGTACGGCGGACAGTATGAGAATAATAATCCGTACGGCAGCGGTAATCAGTACAATGGCGGACAGTACGCAAACAGCAGTAATCAATATGGCAGCGGACAGTACCAATATGGAAATAACCAGTACGGCGGCGGGCAGTATGGAAACCCTAATAATCAATATGGTAACGGACAGTACCAATATGGAAATAATCAGTACGGGAACCAGCAGTATAATAACCAGCAATTTGGAAATAACCAATACGGAAACAATCAGTATAACAACCAGCAGTATGGAAATCCTTATGGACCTAATCCATATGGCAATAATCCTTATAGTCCTTATGCTGTGCCGCCTGCAAAAAAGCATACCGGATTAATTGTCGGTGTTGCAGTTACAGTTGTTATCCTTTTCCTGATTGCTATTTTGGCGATGTTTTATCATTTGCTGGAAACTAGCGTACAGGGACGGGAGGTCAGTAAGGATATCAACACATATGTCAGTCCTGAAGATATTCAGGATGATGACAATAATCGGAGTCAAAATGAATGGCATCGTAATGATGATATATATGATGATGATGACGATGAACGTGATAAGCGTAATAAGCGTGATGATGATTATGATTACAATGATGATGAATATTACACGCTTCAGGATGATATTAAGAGCGGGCTCTCCTATTCCATTGACTGGGAATATTATGATTATAAACCGAATGACAATGTGCAAATCTTAATAGATTATCCGATTATTGTCGGAAGCCGTGTACCGAATCGGGATAAGATTAATGCGTTGCTGGCAGATGAGGTAGCTTTTTTTACGGAGTATTATGAAGATAAGTACTCTGCTTATATGGATGAAGACAGTTACTTTATCGCACAGGCAACAGGATATGTAACGTATATGAGCGAAGACGTATTGAGTGTTGTATTTTCGGAAACTATTAATTCGGATTATTATGTCTCTGTATATTGCTACAGTATTAATATTGATATGCAGGACGGCGTTATTATGGATAATACGGATATTATTGCGGTAGATGATGATTTTTCCATAGATTTCCGTTACAGAAGTGAGAAGCAGAACGGCACTATCGATGCGCTTGATTGGATGTCTGATCAGGAGATTACGGAATATTTAACTTCTTCGGGCAATTTGATTATTTACTATACGCCGATGGGAATGGAAATTGGATTTAATTATGATGAGGGCTGGGTAACGGTTACTTATCATGATTATAAAGATTTTTTGAAAATTTTCTAATGAATAGCTTTTATAAGCAAAAGTTGACAGGGCATTTTTCATAGGTTATCATAAATAATATCATAGATAAATCTATGATATGTGAAAAATGCTCTGTGAAATATTCTGCTTTGCATATCCGGCATCTCGCCAACATTTCAAAGCAAAAAGAAAACAAAATAGGACAGGGGGGATGAATAAAGGGATGTTTATCGGACTTTATGAATGATAAAATAGCAGTAACATTTTGAAAGTTATAAAAGTAAATGTTGACAAAAACGAACATTTGTTTTATTCTGAATAAGAACAAATGTTCTGGAATGAAAAGGAGAACAAATAATGGAAAAAGATGAAAAATTAAAAGCATTGGATGCTGCCCTGGGGCAGATAGAGAGACAGTTTGGAAAAGGGGCTGTTATGAAGTTAGGAGACCCGTCCGCACAGATGAACGTAGAGACGATTCCTACCGGTTCTTTAAGTTTAGATATTGCATTAGGGTTAGGCGGAATTCCGAAAGGAAGAATCGTAGAAATCTATGGACCGGAGTCGAGCGGTAAGACAACAGTGACATTACATATGATAGCAGAAGTGCAAAAAAGAGGCGGAATTGCCGGCTTTATCGATGCGGAACATGCATTGGACCCTGTTTATGCAAAAAATATCGGCGTTGATGTAGATAACTTATATATTTCACAGCCGGATAACGGTGAGCAGGCACTTGAGATTACGGAAACAATGGTTCGTTCTGGTGCGATTGATATTGTGGTGGTAGACTCTGTTGCAGCGCTTGTTCCCAAAGCGGAAATTGATGGTGACATGGGAGATTCCCACGTAGGTTTGCAGGCAAGACTGATGTCACAGGCACTCCGTAAACTAACAGGTGTTATCAGCAAATCAAATTGTACGGTAGTTTTCATCAACCAGCTGCGTGAGAAAGTCGGTATTATGTTCGGAAATCCGGAGACGACAACAGGCGGACGTGCACTGAAATTCTATTCTTCCGTCAGACTTGACGTTAGAAGAATCGAGTCTTTGAAGCAGGGCGGAGAAGTAATCGGTAATCGTACAAGGGTTAAAGTTGTAAAGAATAAGATTGCACCACCGTTTAAAGAAGCGGAGTTTGATATTATGTTTGGAGAGGGCATTTCCAGTGTCGGAGATATTCTTGACCTTGCTGCTGATAACAGCATTATTAATAAGAGCGGTGCATGGTATGCTTACGAAGGAAATAAAATCGGACAGGGTAGGGAGAATGCCAAGCAGTATTTGAAAGACAATCCGGCAGTATGCGAAGAAGTGGAAAGAAAAGTCAGGGAGTTATTTAGTCTGGAGATATCCGAACCGGTAAAGGATAGTGAGGAAAAACCTGCTAAGGAAAAGACTTCTGCCGGTAAAGCCGAAAAAAACAAAGCGGAGTAAAGGATTAGAATGATGATAACGGAAGTTGCGGCGGTTACAAAATCGAGATACCGTGTTGTATTGGATGGAGAGACTGCATTTATATTGTACAAGGGAGAATTACACCGCTTTCATATAAAACAGGGGGAAGAACTGGAAGAGGATGCAAGACAGAGTATTTTTCATGAAATTCTTCCCAAGAGAGCAAAGCTGCGCTGTATGAACCTGCTAAAGGCAAGAGACTATACAAGGAAGCAGTTGGAGGATAAACTGAAACAGGGGGGATATCCGGCAGACATCATTGAGGAAGCGGTTGCTTATGTGGAGTCCTATGGTTATATTAATGATGAGAACTACGCCAGAAGCTTCATTGAATACCATATGCAGACAAAGAGCAGAAAGCGGATAGAAAATGATTTGTCGCAAAAGGGAGTAAACAAGGAGCTTATCAGGAAAGTTTTTGATGAACTAAAGGAAGACGGTCTGGAAATAGATGAAGCGGCTATGATAAAGGAACTTCTTCTGAAAAAAAATTTTCATTTTCAGGAAAGTACCTATGAGGAAAGGCAGAAAATGTGCGCATTTCTCTATAGAAAAGGATTTCATGCCGATACAATCTCCAAGGTACTTCTGCTTGACATAACATCACTTTAGAGGTAGAATTAATTTGTTGTAATTTTCGATTTGTAATTGGAATGTTGGGTATATACATTCGGTTATAGATATGTACAATGAAAATTTAATAAGGAGGTGCTCCTGTAAATGCTTGATGTTGTGATAGCAGTAGTCATCACTTTAATCGTGGCAATCCCGGTTACGGCAGTAGTAGCGATAAACTACCGCAAAAAAGTAGTGGAAGCGAAAATCGGTAACGCGGATGAGAAAGCGAGAGAAATTATTGATGAAGCTCTAAAAACGGCTGAGACAAAGAAGCGTGAAGCGTTACTTGAAGCGAAAGAGGAAACCATTCATACTAAAAATGAATTGGACAAGGAAATCAAGGAACGCCGTGCCGAGGCGCAGAGATATGAGCGCAGGATTCAGCAGAAGGAAGAGAACATCGATAAGAAAGCGGATGCTATTGAGAAAAAGGAAGCAAGTTTGGTAGCGAGAGAAGAATCACTTGCCAAACAGCGCGAAGAGATTGCAAAATTAAATGAGCAGAGATTACAGGAACTGGAACGAATCTCAGGTTTAACCTCCGAACAAGCAAAAGATTATTTGTTGAAAATTGTTGAAGATGAAGTAAAACATGAAGCCGCTGTAATGATTAAAGAAGTAGAAAGCAGGGCGAAAGAGGAAGCAGATAAGAAAGCGAAGGAATATGTTGTAACAGCTATTCAGAAATGTGCTGCAGACCATGTTTCCGAGACAACGATATCTGTTGTACAGCTTCCGAATGACGAAATGAAAGGCAGAATTATCGGTAGAGAGGGACGTAATATCAGAACTCTTGAGACAATGACAGGTGTTGATTTGATTATTGATGATACACCGGAAGCAGTTATTCTGTCAGGATTTGATCCGATTCGTCGTGAAGTAGCGAGAATTGCGCTTGAAAAACTGATTGTAGACGGACGTATCCATCCGGCGAGAATCGAAGAAATGGTTGAGAAAGCGCAAAAAGAAGTAGAAGTAATGATAAAGGAAGAGGGTGAAGCCGCTACACTCGAAGTTGGTGTACATGGCATCCATCCTGAACTTGTCAGATTACTTGGTAAGATGAAATTTAGAACCAGTTATGGTCAGAACGCATTAAAACATTCGATTGAGGTGGCACAGTTATCCGGTCTGTTAGCAGCAGAGATGGGACTGGATGTCAGAGTAGCGAAACGTGCGGGCCTTCTGCACGATATTGGTAAAGCGGTAGACCATGAAATGGAAGGTTCTCATATTCAGTTAGGTGTAAGTCTTTGTAGAAAATACAAGGAGTCACCGATTGTCATTAATGCGGTAGAGTCTCACCATGGAGATGTTGAGCCTCAAACATTAATTGCATGTCTGGTACAGGCAGCAGATACAATTTCCGCTGCAAGACCGGGAGCAAGAAGAGAAACATTAGAAACATATACAAGCAGGTTAAAACAATTAGAAGACATTACAAACAATTTCAAAGGTGTTGATAAATCTTTTGCTATTCAGGCAGGTAGAGAGATTCGTGTTATGGTAGTTCCGGAACAGATTACGGATGCTGACATGGTATTACTCGCAAGAGATATTTCCAAGCAGATTGAAGCTGAGTTGGAATATCCGGGTCAGATAAAAGTCAATGTTATCCGTGAAAGTCGTGTTATCGACTATGCCAAATAGTACTTAAAACTCTGTAGAGAAATCTACAGAGTTTTTTTGTATTCTCAGCCTTATGAAAAGTGGTAACGGCTTTATTGATATGGTAAAATAGGAATCATAGATGGTATTTATTTTTTGATAAAAAGAAAGAAGGGGCTTATTATGTCATATTTTTATTTTTGTCCTAATCATCCGGAGGAGGGTGTCTGCAGGGAGCAGCCTTTTGGGGAGAATGACAGTGATAATTGCTGTCCGGAATGTGGAAAAAAGTTTGTAATGCCGTATTTTTATGATATATGTCCATGGTGTATGGATGAGCTTACCGAGAGAGATCAGCATGCGGAAGGTGGTTACAGTGATAAAGTTTGCCCTAAATGCGGGGGGAAATTGGAAACAGCACTTATTGGTGCGCAAAAAATAGATGATACCAGATATAAGATTATATTAGAAGAGGCTCATATATCAGATTATATGGATAGGAAAAATAGATTTATAGAACTACTGATGAAGTGGGGGAATATCAGTTTTGATGAGGCTTTAGAAAAATACAATACAAAGGATAGTGTGATTTTTGAAGGGGATGCCAGAGAAGTTTATATTCACATGGATGAAATAAACGGACACCCTGACAGAGTACGTTTTAGAGTTGTTCCGGAGTTCCCGTTTCTAAGATGTGCAACACCTTTTATCTGCATTTGTCATACTTGCGGCAGTTATGTGGTAGAGAAGGAAGGCGGAACATTTTGCGAAAAGTGTAATAAGTGGAAATTATTACCACCGCTGTAGAAGGCGAAAAACAAAGAAAGCTGGTGTTTATGATGAAACGTATTTATGAAGTATGTCTTCGGTGTTTGGATGAGCCAGTTGAGAGAAAGCAGCCAGTCGAGGATCAAGACAGCGTTAATTATTGTCCGGGATGCGGTGAGAAAATGACGATAATACATATTTATGAAATATGCCCTCATTGCATGGATGAATTAATTGAGAGAGAGCAGTCTTTTGAAGACAGGGAGAGCAATAACTATTGCCCTAAATGCGGAAGAAAACTGGAAGTGGCGCTTATGGGTGATAAGATAGATGATACTACATATAAAATTATATTAGAACGTGCCTCGTTAACAGTATATGATAGAAGAGTTAGATTTTTAGAAATATTAAAGAAAATGGGAAATCTCAGTTTTAATGAAACTTTAGAGAAATATAAAGCAAAGGATAGTGTGATTTTTGAGGGAGATGTAAGGGAAGTTTATATTAATATGCATTTGATAGACGGTTTTACGGATCAAATACGCTATAGAGTTGTTCCGGAGTTTCCGTTTGTAATCTCACTGACTCCTTTTATATGTATTTGTCCTGATTGCGGCAGCGATACAGTAGAGAAGAAAGGTGGAATCTTCTGTGAAAAGTGTAATAAGTGGATATTATTACCACCGTTGTAGAAGGCGAAAAAATGAAATATGGAAGAAATATAGACAGGGAGCAATATTTTAATGAGTGGGCAGAACAGTGTGTTCAAGGTTTTAGACAAGATACGTATAGGTAGTGTATATGGCGTTTCAGTAGAAGGAGATGCCAGTCTTCTTAGAAAGGGATTAAAGCTGACTGATGAAAAAGGAAATATCTTTGAACTTGAATCAGTGGGAATGGTTCATTATAAAAATATAAATATCGAATATATTCATAATCATGCAGAAATACTTTTACGCGGTGATGTAGAAAATATTGGAAAGACATTGTTTATAAATTAATGATACAACGGATGTAATAAATGTTTGAAGGGAATCCATATATGCAGCGCAATTGCCCCATTAAATGCGAAATTTGTAACATTTGATACGGATTTAACAGATATTGTTCCGAAGTTTAAAATTGAGAGGTAGATATATGGAGAAATGGGGATGCAGGAGGTATGTGGGTATGGTGCAGTGCATGTCATAATTATGAGCATTATAGAGCCAGACTGCCTAAGTGGTGGAAAAATCCGGATTTCATTGAGTTCGGCAAGTTATGTCATCAGCCGGATTATTTGGAAGAGCATAAAGATGATATTGATAAATGGGTAAATAGTTTGCTTCTTGCAGATTGGAGTGATGAAGAAGTATGAAATTATTTTTATTAATGGAGCAATAGCAATGAGTGGGAAATACAATGAAGCTTGCATGAAATTTAGTAATGAAGAAATAAGAGAATTTTTTTATAACAAATTCAGCGAAGAAGTTCGAGCGCAAATGATATGTATTGCAGAAGATGATAGTAAAATTGATTTTGAATCAAATCAAAAAATAGATGCAATTGTGTTTGATGAAAAAGAAAATATATTTATTAGTTTTTGGGGATATGAAACTTCTATATTTGTATACGATGAAGAATTGATGTTTATTGATGAAGATTACAAAGGAAACTATTGTGGCTGCGATGTTTATGGCAATGTTGTATAT
>CAMWMM010000132.1 GCA_947175285.1 uncultured Lachnospiraceae bacterium | reverse complement strand
TGTGTACCCCAATACCATTAATGTTTACATAAAACAATTTTAAGTGTTTTTAGAATGCCCGTCAACCTATTTTTTATGAAATTTTGACATTTTTTTATTTTCTTTTTCAAAAAGTTTGTTAATTTTATAAGTTTTGAAAATAGCCATTTTAAAGGTTTTACAATAATTTGTATCACACGGAAGAGTATCCACATTATCTTGTATATAATTGTTGACATAATATGTATGAAAAGTCTACTAATCAGCCATTTATAGAGCAACATTCCAACCATGGCCCCTAATACAGTAAACCATCGCAGCACCCCATTATTTTCCCGATAAAGCATATAGAAAACACCCAGACCACAGGCAATCCAAAAAAAGAAATCTTCCAACGAAATCCAAAAAGTGCCGTGCTTTATCAGTTTTCTAAGAATCAAAAGCCAATCATAAACAAAGGTAATGACAACGCCCATGAAAATAGAATGCAGAAAAAAAGTAACCTCCTGTATAATATCCTGACTCATAATCCGGCTATTCTCCTTTATAGATAATTTACGAAGTAAATTTTCTATTATTTAAACAATCTTGCCAATAGAGATTCTCCTTTAGAGCCATATCCGGCTGTTTCCGAATAAGTAAAACTGTCTATCCGACCGTCAATATCCACTTCTCCTTTATCCAGAGACAATCTGCTGACATGAAGTTCATTTCCCTTTATCATCAGCATTCCCTGCTCTGTTTCCAATAAAATTTCATTGACATCGAAAGACAATACATCATTCACGCCGCTGATAGTACATGTCCTTCTATTCGTGAGCATCAGTTTATGGGGTTTTTTATTTATATTGTTTAAATCCTCCATACATACCTCCCTGAAATCTCTTCCAGTTAAATGTATGCACAGACTTTAAGAAATATGCGAATATTATGTGAGGTAACGGAAAAGCTCTTTTGCCTCTTCCTTACGTACTGTCTCCTGAACGTCCAACACTTCTACTTTTACCTCTTTATTGCCAAATTGAATCGCAATGACATCGCCGACCTTAACATTTGTGGATGCTTTTGCCGGTTTGTCATTAATAAAAACTCTTCCTGCATCGCATGCTTCATTTGCAACGGTACGTCTTTTAATCAAACGGGAAACTTTTAAATATTTATCTAATCTCATAATAATACTCTCTTTCTCCTTTATGTTAAAAAGAACCTGTACTATGCAGCGCATATACAGGTTCTTTTCTCATGTGTTCAATAGCGTTTATTAGTTGATAGAATCTTTTAAAGCCTTGCCAGCTTTGAACTTAGGTGCCTTAGATGCCGGAATTTTCATAACAGCGCCTGTCTGAGGATTTCTACCTTCTCTTGCTGCTCTTTCAGCAACTTCAAAAGTACCAAAACCAACTAACTGTACTTTTCCGCCTTTTTTCAATTCAGCAGCAACAACATCTGTAAATGCTTTTAATGCTTTTTCTGAATCCTTCTTGGATAATCCTGCCTGATCAGCCATAGCTGCTACTAATTCAGTTTTGTTCATTTTAAACTCCTCCTCTTCAAATGAGTTTTCATTTTCTTTAGAAGTCTCTCTTTTGAAACATCTATGTCTAGTTATAATCGTTTTTGCATCTCTTGTCAAGTAAAAAAGCCATATTTAGCGTATTTTACGCGTTTTTTAACAGTTTGTACATATTTTTCATGTTATGTAAAGTTATTTCACTCAATTCAAACCTATATGAAAAGACGACGCTTTTCAGCGACAGCCAAATAATAAAAATCTCATAAACAAAACAACAAAATATTTATATCTGTTAGATAAAATGCTATAATATGGGCATAGATAGTTATAAAAATGCTATAATATAAAACATTCAGGAAGGAGCAATATAATGACAACATTAGAAAGAACGATTTCTATGATGGAAAAATTGCCAGAAGCCGATCTGATAAAAATCCAAGACTTAATTAAAAAACTCTTTCGTCAGCACGAACTGACTGATGTCACAGTTGGCCGATCCTTGAAGCGTATGTCAAAAGATGATTTTATGAAAGATGCTATGACTGCAGAAAACGATATTGCAGCTGGTAGATACAAAAGCACTAATGAGGTGTTTGATGAACTGGAACAAAGATACGGATTTTAAGGTTGTATTCACAGACAAAGCAGAAACACAGGCGCAGCAAATTCTCGACTATCTTGTATATGAGTTGGAGAACACACAGGCTGCCCTAAGTGTTGAACAGGATATGAAAGATACTGTCACCAGACTCTCTTATATGGCAGACAGTCTAAAACTCTGTGACGATGCTGATTTGCAAGCTTTAGGATACCGAACGATTCATTTTAGGCGACATAGGTATTTCATATTGTATAAAGTTGTTGACAGCTTTGTATATGTTCTTGGCGTTTATCATGACTTGCAAGATTATGAAAATATCTTACGATAATCTTCATTAATCTTTGTATTATTCGGTTATCGTCCAGTCTTAGAGTCGGCAAAAATACATAAATCCTTTGTCAGCACGCTTTCGTTTCATGAAAAGTTGTAGAATTTATGTATGTTTTGCCACTTCAAAGAAAATGATAAGCAAAAATTAATTTTCACGTAAAAGAATCATGCTTTAGCATTTCGTTTGTCATTTCCGGACAATCATCATCGAATGTTACCGGCATTTTTCAGTAGCTTCCAATTCAGCCATTTCTTCCGGCGTAAGCTCAGCCGGAAGACTATTCATCATAACTTTCGCCATATTCATACATCTACAGAGTTCTCCTTTATCCAGTATTTTATCCTAAATAAAGTGAATGCTCATTTACTCATGTGGTTCCTGTTATTAATTTCAAAATATTTTTATGTAAAATTATTTGCACGGAAATGATATTGCCTTTATGGACTTATTATCTCTTTTTATTTGCGCTTCTATTTATTACTCTATTAATATTGCTTTCATTATTTCCATTGATATTACCGTTTTCTTCGGTTCCATCTCCTTCATCACCGCCTGTATTATCATTGCCATCTCCGGTGTCACTTCCATTACCATTTTCGGTATTATTACCGTCTCCGTCTCCGCTTCCATCTCCGGTATTATTACCGTCTCCGTCTCCACTTCCATCTCCGGTATTATTGCCGTCTCCGGTTTCATCGCCATCGTCGGTATCGTCTCCACCATTGCCATTACCAGGTTTATTTTCGTTTCCGGGATCTGGGTTCTCCGGTTCCCCATCTTCATTTGTTATTTTAACTTCACAAGTAAATTCCCTATAAACATCTCCTATTCTAACCAGTATTGTAATCTTAGCGGCGCTTCCTTCTTCCATCGCCTCAACTGTTACTCCACCGGTTTCGCTGCTTCTTATCTTCACATCTCCGCTCCAACTCCATGAAACTAAATCAGGAATATGTCCTTCGGATGAAGAAATGGAAAGATCAACAGTGCTGCCTTCTTCCATACTAAGTTCATAGTTATTATTATCTTCTATTTTATTAAGACCCTCAACCTCATTTAAAGAGAAAGTATTCAATTTCTCCTCATTTGCTGTTTTATCAGCTCCCTCTTTTTCAGGTGTCAGAGGTGAAAAAGGAATAGTTCTCCTACTATCAATCGTAACTGGTCTAATAACAGTTTGATAACCCTCTTTTTCCAACTTAATTGTATAGTTTCCTCTTTCTAACTTAACATTTGCTTCAGTGCCATATGTAATATATTTATACTCGCCATCACTGTCTTTTTTTATGGATATATCTACTTCCTGAGGCACTCTGATAGTAACGTCATATTCCTCTATATTTTTTACAGAAGAAGAAGATTTCGAGGTTGATGTTGAATTACTGCTGCTTCTCCTGCTTCCGCTGACATAATCATAATCCGATTCCAAATCAGCAAACGAGTACGTAATATCCTGTCCGTCATCATAAAGATAAACTGTATAACTCTTAGATACATAGCCGGTTTTGCTTAATGTAATCGTATGGTCGCCCGTTACTTTTGCAAAGCTAATCGGCGCAATACCTACATAATTGCCGTCTAAATACACATCTACATTTATTGGCGCATCAATATAAACTCTGTTATTCGTCACTGCATTTGCTATATCGTTAAGACTGCTGTTATCACTGACGCTGTCGCCGTCCTTATCCTCTGTTTCCCCCTCTTCCATCGTAAAACTGATGCTGGCATATTCGGAACCGACTTGAATGTACTTTGCCATCGACTGGTATCCCTCTGCCTCCAAACGAACCTGATGGATACCATAAGTCAGCTCTACTTCATTCTCTATATCTACTACCTCCCCGTCAACTTTCACCGTTGCCGTAGACGGATTGACAGAAAAGAGAATCTTTCCGGTTTTATCCTGTAAAATTTCAAGTTCGCTTGCATCCAAAACCACTTCTTTATTTCTTTCAATTACTACTTCTTTGACACAGCTTGCATTATCATTAGTAAGCAATACCTGATAACTTCCTTCCGGCACCGCAATAAGCATGTCCTCTGTAATACGCTGAACAACCGCATTTCCGACTTCAATCCAGCCGCCAACCAAAGCCTGCTCATTGGATAGACGCAAATATCCGTGTCCCCTCTGGACATTGATGCTGTAGATAGTATGGTCAATGCCGCTGACTGTCAGAATATCACTATCAACAATCTCCATCAGTTCCGCCCGTCTGCCCTCTGACAAAATCATTGCTTCATCCGGTAGAGAATAGGTACTGGAACCTATTTCCGCTGTTTTATTCCTACCGCTTAAATCATAGTTCTCTACGTTATTAAATACCCATGAATCAGGAGATAACTGTACACTGGCAAGTCTCTTTTTGCTCTTTAAAAAAGTAATATCTACAATATCGCCCTCTTTAATCTGGGACATTGCCATAGGACCGGCATGACGGTCTTTTACATAAGTTGTTCCGTCATATGATAACGTATATTGTTTTCCGGTCATAATGTTCATAAACTTAATAGAGCCGATTTCTGAATCTATAGACACTACAACCGCCGTATCTGCGGAATCAAAGCTTCCGACTTCCGCTACAACAAAATCCGTTCCTATCGTATTTTGGGTATCCAGGTCTTTTTCCCTGGCAAGACCGATATTGCTTGCCTGGGAAGTACAACCGGTAATTGTCAATGCCAATATCATAAGAGCTGTTGTAATGACCGATAATCTCTTGTACATCGTATTCATCATATATAACCATGCCTTTCTCTTAATATGCGAGTCTGAATATTTCTATTTTTTAAAAATAGTTTCCAAAAATTCCTGCTTCATTTTTTCCTGTGCAAGAAGCTTCTCCAGTTTTTCCATATTGCGTCCGGGTATCCATGCTTTTCCGGAATTATAATAAAAGTTTACAATCTTCCAGAATTTTTCCGGATACGCAAAACGATAGTATAACTGCATATAGTCATTTTCCGATAAAGTTTTTTCTTCATTATAAGCGCAAAGAAGCGTATCGCCAAGTGTCAGCGACCAGTTATTTTTTTCCAGCAGCTTGCGCATAAAAAGATATAAATCTCTGACCGGATTATCCCGCACACATTTTTCAAAGTTTATAAGTGCCATGCCACCGGCAGTCTGTATAATATTATGATACTGATAATCGCCGTGACATACAATAGAAAATTCAGGAAATCCATCCTGTTTTTTTGTTTTTCCATCATATATATAATAATGCATTTCCCCTGTAACTTGCAACGCAATATCGAAAAAATAATCATAATGTTCCATTAAATATATCTCAAAAGCCGTTTTTTGGCTCTTTTCCCGTAGAAAACGACGTACTTTTTTTAATTCCTTATTGTGCTTTTCATATTCTTTCTCAATGCGAAATACCGGCTGGGAAACCAATTCTTCCCAATCCGACATATCGGAACAATTATGTAGCTTTGCAAGAACGCGAACCGCATCCCTGCATTCTTCCACCTCTCTGTTATTACATTCTTTTCCTTCAAAATAACTTTTAACAATATAAGGAATCCTATCCTGGTCATAAACAATTAATTCATCTTCCTTTGTTTTCAGAATAGATTCCACAAGCAAACATCCGGACTCCTTAATATGTTTTAATAAGGTATCCTGAAAATAGATTTTATTCATAGGACCATGATACTCTTTTAAAATAAGCAGTCCTTTATCCGATTCGCAAAGAATCGCCCCACGCCCTTTCCAGGTACGTTTCACTTCTATTTCATAGTTATCAAACAAACTGACCGCTCTGTCATTCACGAAAATACCCCCCATACCAGCTGTTCCTCATCTATCCTATCTTATGAGAAAGTATGGAAAAGTATGTTTTTTTTGTCGTTTAATCTTTAAGCGGCAAAAGAGAAAGTAAATATTCTTTTTGATTATGTTCCGGATTTTCTAAAACATCTTCAAGTAATTTATTAAGCGTTATTCCTATTTCCTTCCCCGGTTTCATCCCTTCTGCAATCAAATCATTGCCGGACACAACCAAATCTTTTAAAGAAAGACATTCCTTTTTTTCCAATATATCCTTATAAATTTCCTGAAGCATTTTCAGTTCCCGTAATTTTTCCTCTCTCAGATAATCACTCTGCGCCATAACATCGGCGTACTTAACGGCAAACAGCATCGGAAAAATGTCCTCTCCTATCTTATTTGCCGCACGTCTTACACTTCTGGGATTTGAATCTATTTTCCAATCGTGATATCTTACGAGTTTTCTGACTTTATCAAGCGTATCGTTATCAAATTTTAATCTTTTTAAAATTTCCACGGTCATTTCTTCCCCTACGGCCGCATGACCATGATTGTGCGTAATTCCTTTTTCATCAACTGTCAATGTCTGTGGTTTTCCGATGTCATGAAAAAGCATTCCCAACCGCAAAACTTTATCCGGCTCTACAAATATAAGCGTATGTAAAATATGTTCTCCTACGTTATAGCAATGATGCGGATTATTCTGCTGCGTTTCCATACAAATATCAAATTCCGGCAGTACCTGCTTTGTAATTCCTGTTTCGTAAGCGGTTCTGATATCATCCGGATGCTTTGAAATAAGCAGCTTTACCAACTCTGTCTGAATCCGCTCCGCGCTGATATTTTGCAGCGTGGGAGCGAGTTTCTTTATGGCTTTTTTCGTTTCTTCCTCTATAGTATATCCTAATTGTGCGGAAAACCGTACGGCGCGCATCATGCGGAGGGCGTCTTCGGTAAAACGCTCTTCGGCATTGCCGACACAGCGAATCAGTTTCCGTTCTATATCCTGTATGCCCTCAAAAATATCAATAAGTCCGTTTTGTTCATTATATGCCATCGCATTGATGGTAAAATCCCGGCGCCGCAAATCCTCTTTTAATTCTGCCGTGAAAGTTACATCTTTCGGATGGCGGCTGTCTTCATACTTCCCATCAATGCGATAGGTTGTTACTTCAAAACTCTCTTTTTCCATCATAACGGTAACTGTTCCATGCTGAATTCCCGTATCGATGGTTCTTTGAAACATTTTTTTAACTTCTTCCGGTGCTGCGGAAGTTGTGATATCCCAGTCATCAGGCTCTTTTCCCAGAATGGAATCCCTGATACAGCCTCCTACCGCATACGCCTCAAAGCCTGCTTCCTGAATCGTCTCTATAATATACCGTACTTTTTGCGGCAACCTTATTTGCACATCCATTCCACATCCGGACTCCTTTATTCTTTTTACCCTATGCTCGGACCCCGGAACAATGACGTCGGGTCTTCTTCTTCACCCAAAGAGGATGTTAATCTGTCCAACTCATCTTTGGATAATCTGCTTCTATTTCTTTCTATATATTCTCTTTTCTCATCATCGGACATATAAGAATAACCGTCTTTGTCTTCCGCGTCAAATACCGGAGCAAATCCATATCCGAAAGGCATTTGATTATAATCCATACTATTTTCATTCCTTTCCGTACTTTTCATAATTTTCATAGTGTACAAAAATTAGGTTATACAAAAAGGAATGAATTTATGCTTTTTATACTTTGCTTATTTATGCCAATGTACAGATTCCTTTCAGCCGGATATCTTCACAGGACGCTCCTACAAGAATCTCATAATCTCCCGCATCCGCAATGAAATCATGAATATCCGTATCAAAGTAAGCAAAATCCTGCGGAGATAATGTCAACGTCACTTTTCCTGATTTTCCGGGCTGCAGTTTTATTTTTTTATATGCTTTCAATTCTTTTACCGGACGGTCTACTTTCGGCGATATCGGCGCAATATAAACCTGCGCAATCTCTGCTCCTGCCTTTTTACCGGTGTTTTTCACGGTAAAAGATACTTTTACTATTTTACTTCCTTCTTTCTCCTGTTTCAAGGTCAGATTATTATAGGTAAATTTTGTGTAAGACAGACCATGTCCAAAACAAAAAGCAGGTGCAATCTGTTCTTTATCATAATAACGATATCCATAATATAAACCTTCCGATAAATTGATGGTTCCGCGGATACCGGATTGTCCGTTCTTTGCAGTAACGCAGTCTTCATATTTTGCAGGAAATGTCTCTGCTAATTTTCCTGAAGGATTCACTTCTCCGAAAATAATTTCAGCAAAAGCATTACCTGTTTCCATACCGGCATAATAACTCCATAAAATTGTCTCCGCTTCATCACGCCACGGCATTTCTACCGGAGAACCGCCTATAAATGTAATGATCGCATCTTTTCTTATTTTTAAAAGCTCTGCAATTAATAAATCCTGTTCAAAAGGAAGTTTCATATCCTCCCTGTCAAGTCCCTCACTGTCAAAATTATGATTCAGCCCGCCTACAAAAATAACTTCATCTGCTTCTTTTGCCAGAGCAATTGCTTCTTCAAATAATTTTGCATTCTTTTCATGAATCAACTGCGCATCTTTTTCTTTCTGTGATGCCTTTTCTTCCTCTTCTTTATCCTGATTAGCATGCATCGCTTCGATTTCCGTCTTGGAAAGCATGCCGATATTCGTATTCTCCAATTCATCCAGACTGGTTTCCTGCCAGTTGCGGTCAAAAGTCTTACGCTTTTCAGGTATATAATAGCCGGGTGCATAAACGACCTCTGCATTTCCGCCCAAATATGTTTTGATTCCCATTAAAGGTGAAATTTCGTAAAGCGCCTTAATTTCCGCACTGCCGCCGCCGTCTGAGTGGATTTTAGCTGCATTCTGTCCGATGACCGCAATTTTTTTCACTTTATCTTTATTCAGAGGCAGTTTGTTATTCTCATTTTTCAAAAGAATCATAGATTCCTGCGCCGTACGGTGTACCGCCTCTCTGTGTGCAAGTGTATTATATGTGCCGGATTTTCTCGTATTTTTTTGTTTTCCTATCATCTTTAAACGGAACATCATTCTGAGAATATTGCGGACTTTACTGTCTATCGAAGATTCCGAAACTTCTCCTTTTTCAATGGCTTCTTTTAACGGATTGGCAAACACATAGTTATCAAAGTCAGCAAAAACAGACATTTCCACATCCATCGTAACTTCTGCTGCCTCTTTCGTTTTATGTACAGCCCCCCAGTCACTGATTACCGTACCGTCAAATCCCCACTCTTCTCTCAGAATGGTATCCAATAATTCCTTATTTTCACAACAGTGTGTTCCGTTTAACTTATTATAGGCACCCATCAGTGAGTAAGATCCGCCCTCCTGTACTGCTGCCTTAAACGCCGGAAGGTAAATTTCATACAGCGTTCTTTCATCTACAATCGTATCGACCATCAAACGATCTGTTTCCTGTACATTGCAGGCAAAATGTTTCACACAGGCAGCTACATCATTTTCCTGTACACCTTTAATAAAAGGAACTGCCAGTGTCGCCGCCAGTTTCGGATCCTCACTCATATACTCAAAATTTCTTCCGCATAACGGATCTCTTTTTATATTAATGCCGGGTGCCAGAATCACATCCTTGCCGCGTCCTCTTGCTTCTTCTCCCAATACATGTCCGGATTGCTTTGCAAGCTCCGGATTCCAAGTAGAAGCAAGTGCACTATTGCTCGGCAGATATGTTACATTATCGTCATTGTTTCCTGTCGGAATCCATCTTTCATTATGAAATTCACATCTGACGCCCATCGGACCGTCAGAACATTTCAATGAGGGAATATCTAGTCTTTCTACTGCCCCTGTCCGAAACAATCCCGCAGCATGTATCATAGCAATTTTTTCATCCAATGTCAGTTTTTTTAATAATTTTTCAATTTGATTTTCCATTTTTTTATCGTTCCCGATACTGCTTCTTAAATTTTTTCC
>CAMWMM010000131.1 GCA_947175285.1 uncultured Lachnospiraceae bacterium | reverse complement strand
AGCGTGTTATTTTGGATTTGAAAGATAAGATTTCCATAGAAGATGCCATATCCCCGAAAGAGACCGTATCGGCCTTTGCTGCGGCAGGAGAGGATATCGGAAATAAGAAAAATGAAGCGGTAGAGGCGTTAGTTGCCCTTGGCTATTCGGCATCCGATGCGCTTCGGGCAGTCAAACAGGTCGAGATGACGGAAGACATTGGCGTCGAGGAAATCTTAAAAGCGGCATTAAAATATATATTTTAGCAGATTACATAAAAAACAGAAAATATACATAGCAGTTTCCCATCAATATGTGATATACTGAAATATAATGCGGTGAGGAGGAAAAACGATGAGTCATGAACTTGTATGGCATGAACGTTATAATATAGGAGTAAGTGTGATTGACAAGGAGCATAAAAAGCTTTTTGGCATTATGAACAGGTTGATGTTGGCAAGAAAACAGGGCGAGAAAGGAAAATGGGTTTATCAGGAGGGCATTAAGTATTTTAAAGAGCATTCCACAAAGCATTTTGCCGAAGAAGAAGCTTATATGGCGTCTATCGGATATTACGGATATGATACGCACAGACGTCTGCATGATAATTTTCGCAGGAAAACGCTTCCGGAACTGGAAAGGGAGTTACAGCAGAATGCTTATTCGGAAGAGGCTGTGAATCATTTCCTTGGTGTATGCGTCGGATGGCTTGTCGGTCATACATTGACGGAAGACCGTGCCATTGGAGGGAAAGCGGGGAAAACAAAGAGTCATTGGGAGGGTCTGCTGCCGGAGGAAGAACAGGCGCTTGTGAGCAGACTTATCGTTAAACTTACATATGATATGTTTCAGATGGATTCGCGCCTAATCAGTGGATGTTACGGAGGGGAGAAGATCGGAAACAGCATTTATTACCGCGTAGTCTATGGTACAAAGCAAGGAGAGATATGGGAGACGATTCTTATTCTTGAAGAGCAGGTGATTATTAATACCATTGGAAGGATGATGGCAACCGAGTCAAACGAACTCAGTGTTATGATGATAAATGCGACAAGATATACGGCGCAGCAGTTTATCAGATGTATCAACGATCATTTTCCGAAAGCGGACGAATATGAAATGAAAGAGGAAAATCTGCTCAGCTATGAGCAGTTCCATAAATTGTTTGAAAACAAGCAGCCGCAGCTCAGCTTATTGTTTAGCACAAATGTAGGATATATGGCATACTGTGTGACTGCACCGTATTTGTTCCGGGGAGAAAAGAGTGTTTCTGCAATTAAAGCAGAAAATGCAATGGCAGAAGTCGGCAAATATTTGAAAGAGGCTCATGATGCGGAAAAGAAGAAGAAAATACTTGTGGTGGATGATTCTGATTTTGCGCTGCAGGCCATGAAAAATCTGTTAAAGAGTGATTATGAGATTGCAACGGCAAAGTCGGGAATGGCAGCGATTATGAGTCTTACACTGGACAGACCTGATTTGATTTTATTGGATTACGAGATGCCGGTCTGTGACGGGCGACAGGTGTTGGAAATGATTCGCGCAGAGAAAGATATTGCAGATACGCCGGTTATGTTTATTTCCGGCTCGAGCAGTAAAGAGCGCATTCAGAAATTGTTGGAACTGAAACCGGCAGGCTATTTGTTAAAATCGATGGAGCCGGCGGAGATAAAAAAGGGAATTGATAATTACTTTAAAAAATAATGAAATAAAATTGTTTTTTGGGGGAGGAAAATTATGGTGAAAGGGAAAAAGAAATTATTACAGGAAATCGTATATGTCCTGTTTCTTTTAGTTGCCATGATTATTGTATTTCATTGGTATACGGCGCAAAACAGCAGGCGTATGGAGGAACGGAATAAAAACTATGCATCGGATTCGGCAAGGCAGATGGCGGTACAGATAGATGAGGAATTACAAAATGCACTGAATCTTGTTAATGTATATTCGCATTTTCTAGAACACAATCTGACTGAGCCGGCAATTACCGCAGAGAGACTTCAGGAAATAGAGTCTAATTCACTTTTTGATGCCGTATTGTTTACGGACAGGAATGGTATTGATCATGCTTCAGACGGTAGAGCCGGTGATGCGACTGCGCGTGTATTCTATAATGACGGTATCAAGGGAAACAGCAATATCAATATTGTCTTTGATTCGATTTTTTTTGATGAGACGATGGCAGGTTTTTATGCACCCGTCCGATTCGACAGCGAAATTATAGGTGTACTTCGGGGGGCGTATCTTGCGGAGGAATATTTACAGGATATGCTTAAAACAACCTATTTCGGTGAACCGGCGGAAGTATTTCTTTGTATGCCGGACGGAACGGTCATTGCCGGTTCTGATGAGAATACTTATCAAGGAGATTTGGTTGAGGGCTTGTTGGGAAATGGTGTGATTGATGCAAAAACAGCCGACGGTGTAAGAAAAGTCTTTGCGGATGGCGGAGAGGGCGCCTTTATCTGTGATGACAGCAGTAAAATAGATAATATATGTGTAAGGTATCTGCCGCAGAGCGGTTTTGTTCTCGTTCAGACATTTCCGGAAAAAGTGACACGAAGCATGATTAGAGCGGAAAATTTCGTCGGCGTCCGTTTGGAAGCCATGATGATTGGTCTTTTTGTCATTTATATCATTTCCCTGATTGTCCGGGCAAATCATGAAAAGCGGCAGCTTAAACAGGAAAAACGAGAGATGGGATATATTATTGACGGCGTCACTACCCTGTTTACGCGGTTTGCAATGATAGATTTTGAGAGCGGAACTTATAAGTATCTTGCCGGTACAAAACCGGAGGACCCCGGAATACAGGAAAGCGGAGAGTATGAAGAACTTATAAAGTATCTGTCTTCCAGTATCATAAATGAAGACGACAGAGCCGGGTTTGCCGAACAAATCAGCAGGGATGCCCTTACCACAGCATTAAAGAATCATAACGATGTGCGCTTTGAGTGTTATGTCACAAGAGCCGGACAACCTGAGTGGGAACACGTTAATATTATTTGCCTTGAGAGGAAAGACGATGAAGCGGTTAAAGTGCTTTTCACACGTCAGAATATTACGGAAGTAAAGGAAAAAGAACTTAAGATTCAGGCCGAGATGTCTCTTGCCAACCGCAAAGAAAGACAATACCGGATAGCGATTACATCAAATTCCGTAAGCACTTATGAGTTCAATCTTACCAAGGATTTGATAGAAGAAGACGTTATTTATACAATAGACGGAAAGAAGATGTCTTTGCTTGAGAAAGTGGGCATGAAAGCGCCGTGTAAAGTTTCCGAGTGGTTGGAAAAGAGCAAACCTTTTATTCTGGCGGAGTCTTTGGAAACATATTCCACCGTAGTGAATATAGAGTACCTGAAAGAGCGTTTTGAAATGGGCGATGCGGAAGTAATTGCCGAGTATTGGAGTAAAGATTCCGAAGAAAAGGAAATGTGCGTCAGACAGTCATTTATCATGACACGTGATAATGATACGGATGACATTGTGGTTTTAGTTGTAACAAGGGATATTACGGAAAGTGTGAAAGCACAGAGGGAGCAGACACAGGCGCTGCAGGATGCGCTGATGCAGGCGCAGCATGCAAACAGGGCGAAGACGACTTTCCTTTCCAATATGTCTCATGATATCCGTACGCCTATGAATGCAATTATCGGTTTTACAACAATTGCCGTAAGTCATATTGATAATACCGACCAGGTGAAAGACTGCCTGCAGAAAGTTCTTTCTTCCAGTAACCACCTGCTTAGTCTGATTAATGATATTCTTGACATGAGCAGAATCGAAAGCGGAAAGGTACAAATCAAAGAGCAGGAATGCAATATTTCCGAATTGATGCATAATTTGGTTACTATTATCCAGCCACAGGTGAAAGCGAAGCAGCTTGAATTGTTTATTGATACATTTGAAGTTGCCAATGAGGATGTGATAGCTGATTCCCTGAAACTGAATCAGGTATTTATCAATCTGCTCAGCAATGCCGTGAAATATACACCGGCGGGGGGAAGTATATCCTTCAGAATTATGCAGAAAACGACATTTCATCATGGTTACGGGGATTATATCTTTGTGATTAAGGACAATGGTATCGGTATGTCTTCGGAATTTGTCGAACATATTTTTGAACCGTTTGAAAGAGAAGCGAGTACGACAAAGACCGGCATTGAAGGTACGGGACTTGGAATGGCGATTACGAAGAATATCGTTGAAATGATGAACGGTACGATTAGTGTCGAAAGTGAAGTCGGTAAAGGCAGCGTATTTACGGTGGAGCTTACCTTGAAGCTACAGGATACTGAGAAAAATGCTGAACAGATAAAAGAACTTCACGGCTTGCGTGCGCTGGTTGTAGATGATGATTTCAACGTTTGCGATAGTGTAAGCAAGATGTTAAAGCAGATCGGTATGCGCTCCGAGTGGACAACTTCCGGCAGAGAAGCAGCATACCGGGCTAAAATGGCCCGTGAAGAGGGAGATTCCTATCATACTTATATTATTGACTGGCAGATGCCGGAAACAAGCGGAATTGAAACGGCAAGGAAAATCCGCAGTGTGGTGGGGGATGATGCGTCTATCATCATTCTGACGGCATATGATTGGACGGATATTGAGGAAGAGGCGAAAACGGCAGGAGTTACTGCATTTTGTGCAAAACCGCTCTTTATGTCCGATTTGAAAGCCGCATTGTTAGCAGCCAATAATTTGGTTGATAAGGAAGAGGAAGCTGCCGGATGGACTATGAAAGATTTCCGTGGTAAACGAGTTCTTCTTGTAGAGGATATTGAGTTAAACCGTGAAATTGCGGAAGTAATATTGACTGAGACCGGTTTTCTGGTGGAATCGGCGCCGGACGGAACGGACGCGGTGGCGATGGTGGAAGCGTCGGAGGAAAATTACTACGATGCAGTCTTAATGGATGTGCAGATGCCTATAATGAACGGTTACGAAGCGACCCGGACAATCAGAGCGCTGCATAGAAATGATGTAAAGACATTGCCGATTATAGCAATGACGGCGAATGCGTTGGAAGAGGATAAAGAAGCTGCTCTGAAAAATGGTATGAATGCTCATATTGCAAAGCCGATTGACGTAGATATTTTTATGGAAGTACTTGGGCAATACTTAAAGTAATATGCAGAGACTTAAATACCTAGAAAGTTGAATACAGATGGCAAATAGAGTAATAGAGACGAATTTGATAGAAGAGGATATTAAGATAGAAGGATCCTTACGTCCACAGACGCTGGATGATTATATCGGTCAGTCTAAAATAAAAGAAAACTTAAAAATCTATATTGAAGCGGCTAAAAGGCGCAGCGACTCATTAGACCATGTGTTATTTTACGGTCCGCCGGGGCTTGGCAAAACAACATTAGCCGGGATTATTGCCAATGAGATGGGGGTCAATATGAAGGTGACGAGCGGTCCTGCCATAGAAAAGCCGGGAGAAATGGCGGCAATCCTTAACAATCTGCAAGAGGGAGATATTCTCTTTGTAGATGAAATCCACAGACTGAACAGGCAGGTGGAAGAGGTTCTTTATCCGGCGATGGAGGATTTTGCTATTGATATAATGATTGGGAAAGGGGCAAGCGCACGTTCCATCCGTCTGGATTTGCCGCATTTTACGCTGGTCGGCGCTACGACAAGAGCAGGGCTTTTGACTGCGCCGCTGCGGGACAGATTCGGTGTGATTCATCATCTGGAATTTTATTCCGTGGAGGAATTAAAGCATATTATCCTGCATTCTGCTAAGGTTTTAGATGTCTCTATTGAGGAAAAGGGGGCTATAGAACTTGCCAGAAGAAGCAGGGGAACGCCGCGCCTTGCCAATCGTATTTTAAAAAGGGTGCGTGATTTTGCCCAGGTCAAGTATGACGGTGTCATTACAGAGAAAGTAGCATGTACTGCGCTGGATTTACTGGAAGTTGATAAAATGGGATTGGATCATATCGACAGAAATATCCTGCTTACAATGATAAACAAATTCAAAGGCGGTCCGGTGGGGCTTGATACGCTGGCGGCGGCAATAGGGGAAGACGCCGGGACATTAGAGGATGTATATGAGCCATATTTATTAAAAAGCGGCTTTTTAAACAGGACGCCGAGAGGGCGTACGGTGACGGATATGGCATATCATCATTTAGGACTTGAAATTCCTCTGTAAGCTATATATAATAGATATTGTATAAAGAATTTTTGTAAAGCGGCATATTTTGTATTGGAAGGGAGAAGTCCGATGTCAGCGAAGACAGATACGGAAGTTATTATCGGTGGGAAAGTCTTTACATTGAGTGGATATGAGAGTGAAGAATACTTGCAGAAAGTAGCTTCGTATATTAATAATAAAGTAACTGAATATGGTAAGGTTGACAGTTTCCGGAGACAGCCGCTTGATACACAGAATGTATTGATGCAGCTTAATATTGCGGATGATTATTTTAAAGCGAAACAGCAGATTAATCTTTTGGAAGAGGAACTGAAGAATAAAGAAAAAGAGCTGTATGATTTAAAGCATGAGTTGATTGCATCTCAGATTAAGTTGGAAAATACGGAGAGAAGTGTCAAAAATCTTCATAATGAAGCAAATGAAAATGCGAAAAAGATTGTTCGTCTGGAAACGGAATTAAAGGAATTGAAAAAATAGAAAGTATAAGCTGTCTTTCAAGACAGCTTTGTCTTTTTAAGGCAGCTTTGTCTGTAATGGAGTAATTATGAAAAAAAGAGTGGAGTTATTAGCGCCTGCGGGTAATTATCAGGCGTTTGTCGGTGCAATCAATGCGGGCGCGGATGCTGTTTATTTGGGCGGAGATAAGTTCGGCGCCAGGGCGTATGCGGACAATTTTACAAAAGAGGAAATATGCCGGGCGCTTCGCTATGCACATGTTTTTGGAAGAAAAATTTATCTGACGGTAAATACACTGGTAAAAGAAAATGAATTTCCGTATCTTTATGAGTTTTTAAGCCCATTTTATGAGGCGGGCTTAGATGGCGTGATTATTCAGGATTTGGGTGTATGGCAGTATATCAGGGAAACATTTCCCGATATGGAACTGCATGCCAGTACACAGATGACAATTACCGGGGAAATGGGTGCGATGTTCTTGAAAGAAATAGGGGCATCACGGATTGTACCGGCAAGAGAACTTTCACTATCTGAAATTAAAAAAATCAAGAAAAAAACGAGACTGGAGATGGAATGCTTTATTCACGGAGCAATGTGTTACTGCTATTCGGGTCAGTGCTTGTTCAGCAGTATTTTAGGCGGCAGGAGCGGTAACAGAGGAAGATGCGCACAGCCGTGCAGACTTCCCTATAAGGTCTCCGATTATGTGGACGGAGCGAAAACAAGCGAACAATATCCTTTAAGCTTAAAGGATTTATGTACGATAGAATTTATTCCGAAATTGATAGAAGCGGGCATTGATTCCTTTAAAATAGAGGGCAGAATGAAGAGACCGGAATATGCAGCCGGCGTTACGGCGATTTACCGGAAATATATTGATGCCTATTATAAGAATGGCGCAGGCGCATACCATGTCAGGGATGTTGATATGGACAAGCTGCGAAAACTATATATGCGGACGGAATTACAGACCGGATATTATGAGAGAATGAACGGCAGCGAGATGGTAACACTGGAAGAACCGGGATATGTAAACGTTGATGAAAAATTGTTTCAGGAAATTGCAGGTAAGTATCTGAAAGAAGAGAAGGTATATCCGGTTGTTATGAAAGGCATTTTCCATACGGAAGAAAAAGCAGAGCTTTGTATCGAGGATAAAAAGCATTCCGTGTCCGTTTATGGAGAAAGTGTTCAGAAGGCAAAAAAACGCCCGATGGAAAAAGAGGATATACTGAAGCATCTTCGCAAGACAGGCGGCTCTCATATTCAGATAACCGATGATAATATTACGGTAGATAAGGACGTTTTCATACCAATCGGACAGTTAAATGAACTGCGCAGACAGGCAGTGGAGGCATTTGAGGATAAACTGATAGAAGAACATGGGTTGACGGTAAAACGAACTCTGGAAATGCAGGAAACCATGCAAAATGTGCCAAAAAGCACTAAAAATCAACCAAAACGGCACGAAGAGACTTCCCGGCAGACGAAACTTCATGTACTGGTGCGTTCAACAGAGCAATTACAAAAAGTATGCCAATATACATGTGCTAGAATTTATATTGACAGCGACTACTATATACAGGAAAATGACCAAATTAGTCAGCTGCTGAAAAAGTGCCCAAAATTTGAAATTTTTCTTGCACTGCCTTTTGTGATTCGGAACAAGGACAGCTTCTATTTTAGACGTTTATATTCCCTATTGGATGGGAAAATAAAGGTCAGGGGATTCCTTGTGCGGAATCTGGAATCAATTTTTTGGGTGCGTTCCTTACCAGAGACGTATGATATTGTAACTGATGCGGGTGTTTATTGTTTTAACGCAGAATCGGTTAGATTTTTGAGTAGGTATGCCTCGGAATGTTATCTGCCGTATGAGCTGAATGGAAAAGAGTGCAGGCGGCTTTTAGAAAATAGCGGACAAAAAATGTCTATGGTGATTTACGGACTTTTGCCGATGATGGTTTCGGCTAACTGCGTCAGGAAAACAACCGATGGGTGCGAGGGGCAGGAATGCCTTGAGGAAAAATGGCGCGATGTAATATTTTTAACGGACAGATACCGCAAATCATTTCCTGTTTTGTGTAACTGCAGGCACTGTTATAATGTTGTGTATAATTCCGTTCTTTATTCCCTGCATCCGAAACGAAAGGAAATCAGTAAAATGGGACTTTCTGCGGTTCGGCTGGATTTTACCTGGGAAGAGGAAGATGAGGTAGAAGAAATTATGGATTATTATGCGGGGAAAAAAGTTATTTTCCCTGTCGGCGAATATACAACCGGGCATTATAAAAGAGGCGTAGAGTAAAAAGAGGTATATTATGGAGATTTATATTACAGAGATTTCCAAGTATTTAATTACATTACTGCTTGCATTATATACATTAGAATGTTTTCTTGTTTTTCGCTACCCGAATGAAGAACGTAGAAACGGTATTTACACCAGACAGAATTTTCTGATGTTTTTTGTGCATTTTTCCTGTTTTATGGTTATCTGTTTTGAAACGGGAAAAGTAGAGTATATGTTTTTTTATATTTTCCAGCAGATTTTGCTTTTTGCGACAGTAATCCTGTTCCATATGATTTATCCAAAAGGAAACAGGCTCATTATCAATAATATGTGTATGTTACTCAGTATCGGATTTATTATACTGACAAGACTATCTTATGAAAAAGCTATAAAGCAGTTTTTTATCGTAACCGTGTCAATCGGGGTAGGAATGGTGATTCCGTATTTTATTCATAAGCTGAAGTTCTTAAAGAGCCTGACATGGGTCTATGCGATAGTCGGAATCTGCGCTTTGGGCATTGTGCTGACACTGGGTTCCGTAACGCATGGTTCTAAGATTTCTTATTCTGTTGCCGGTGTTACCTTTCAGCCGTCGGAGTTTGTCAAAATTATTTTTGTATTCTTTTTGGCAAGCGCGTTGTATGAATCCAATGATATTATAAGGGTTATGCTGACAGCGATTATTGCGGGCATTCATGTGATGATTTTAGTTGCTTCCAAAGATTTGGGGAGTGCGCTCATTTTCTTTATTGTATATATTTTCATGGTATATATTGCGACAAGGAATATTATCTACCTTTTGCTTGGCGCTGCAGGGGGATGCGGCGCGGCAATAATGGCATATCAGTTTTTTACGCATGTGCAAATACGTGTGCAGGCATGGAAAGACCCATGGAGCTGTATTGATGACGCGGGATACCAGATTACGCAGTCTTTATTTGCCATCAGCAGCGGCGGGTGGTTTGGACTGGGGCTTTTTCAGGGAAATCCTACATCGATTCCGTTTGTCGAAGCAGATTTTGTATTTTCTGCGGTGGCGGAGGAACTTGGAATTGCATTTGCCATGTGCATGATTTTAATATGTATCAGCAGCTTTATTATGATGATGAGTATTTCCATAAAATTGAAAGAGCGTTTTTATCAGCTTATTGCGTTTGGTCTTGGTATCACTTATATATTTCAAGTGTTTTTAACTATCGGAGGCGGAACAAAATTTATTCCGATGACGGGGATTACACTGCCGTTTATCAGTTATGGCGGAAGTTCCGTATTGACTACATTAATAATGTTTTTTATGATAGAAGGTCTGTATATCATCAGAC
>CAMWMM010000130.1 GCA_947175285.1 uncultured Lachnospiraceae bacterium | reverse complement strand
CAATCAAGCAGAAAGGAGCCTGACAGATGGAAAGAAATATCATGCAGGAACTGGTTGCATGGAAGAATCTGCAAAAAGACAGAATGCCGTTACTTTTATATGGAGTGAGGCAGGTTGGAAAAACTTATATTTTAAGAGAATTTGGCGACCGCTATTTCAAAAACAGCATATATGTCAATTTCGAGCGCATGCAGGTAGTAGCAGATTATTTCATGGGCGAACTCTCTCCCAACCGAATTATACGTCTGCTGGAAGAATATTTTGCCCAAAAAATAGTTCCCGAAGAAACGCTCTTAATTTTTGATGAAATTCAGGCATGTGAAAGAGCGCTCACTTCTCTGAAATATTTTTGTGAGGAAGCTCCCGAATATCATATAACTGCTGCCGGAAGCCTTCTTGGGGTAGCAATCAACAGGGAATCATACTCTTTTCCCGTTGGCAAAGTAATCACCAAAACATTATATCCGCTTCGGTTCGACGAATTTTTGGCTGCACTTGGACAAAACCATCTCGTCAGTCTGATACGGGAACATTATAATCAAATGAAAGAAATGCCGGAAACGACCCATCAGGAAATTCTGCACTGGTACGACCGGTATCTGTTCATCGGCGGGATGCCGGCGGTAATCAATCAGTATAAAGAACGGGAATCTCTAATCAATGTACCCGAAATGCAAAACCTGATTTTAAATGCATACACTGCGGATATGGCTAAGTATACCAGTAACGGTGATAGCACAAAAATAAGAAATGCCTTTCAGTCCATTCCTGCACAACTGGCAAAAGAAAACAAAAAATTCCAGTACAAGTTGATTCGGAAAGGCGCTACGGCAGGATTATTTGGAGATTCCATCGCATGGCTTATCTTCTCCGGGGTTGTACTTTCCTGTGAAAAGGTCACAAGAGGCGAAAATCCCCTGATTGCCTTCAGGGATATGTCCGCCTTTAAGCTCTATTTATCAGATGTGGGGCTTTTATCTGCTTTCACCGGAATTATGCCGGAGGATATTATAAGAAATACGTTATCGGAAATCTACAAAGGCGCCCTGACTGAAAATTATGCAGCGCAAACGCTGACAGCATGTGGATATCATCTATATTACTGGACATCTGATGCGCCTGTGGCTGAGGTGGATTTTTTGATACAAAAAGAAGGAAAAATTATCCCTGTAGAAGTAAAGTCCGGGGAAAATATAAATTCTAAAAGCCTGAAGCATTTTCAGAAAATAGCTGAGCCTGAAAAGATGATTAGACTGTCCCGAAAAAATTTTGGTTCGGATGGAACCGTCTGGGCTGTTCCTCTTTATGCGGCATTTTGTCTTTAGCATAAGATTATTTTTTGCATGATTCACTCTTGCACAACGCAAAAAAATGTGGCATAGTAGAAATAAATAACCATGACACAGTAGTAGAGTTTTGCATCACATAAAGAGAAGGAGCAAGTATATGAGTCAGTATTTATCCATCGGGAAGGTGTCTAAATTAAAAAATGTCAGCATTAAGTCATTACGTTATTATGATAAAATCGGGATTTTGAAACCTGCTTTTGTCAATACGGAAACGAATTACCGTTATTATACGGAGGAACAGCTCTATCTTTTAGATGCCATTACGCTTTGTATTAAACTGGGAATCCCGTTAAAAGATTTGAACAGTTACGTGGAACATGACTCCATCAATCTGCAAAAACTTCTCTATGACGGCAAAATCCTTGCGGAAGAAAAAATCATGGAAATCCATCAATGTCTTGAATCGCTGCAGGAGACTTTGCAGCAGCTTTCCTCGTCCGTAAGCGGTATGGCAAAGATTCCGACGAGCAAATCAGGACTTCTGCTGCCGGACGGTTTTTATCAGTGCAGTCTCGATGCCCGTACCATTTTAACGGTTCCGTTAGAAGAGATAGACACGCCGAAATACTATGGGCAGCACATCCTTAAACTCTTTGTCACGGCACAGCAGATAGGTGTAAACGCATCCTACCCGTCCGGCGTTCTGCACGAATATAAGGACGGTGAAATGACAAGATATATGTTTTTAACCGTTAGTACAGACACTGCCGGAGACGCCCCTGCACAGGAAGGATTATCACCTCAAAACAAAGAGTCGCTCCGCACACTGCCTGCAGGCGACTACATTTGCCGTAAAATCTCTGTCCATATGTCAGGGTCTGTACAAGAAGAAATGAAAGAAGTTTTGAAAGGCGATTCTTTCTGTATTATCGAAACCGATACGACCTCCGCCCAAAATAAAAGAAGCGGCTATCCGTTTGAATTGCAGTATCTTCAACAAAAAAATCTTTGATTTTTTTGCAGGTAAACAATCAAGGATTTTTATAGTTCAACAATCTTTGATTGTTGAACTTATTCAAAAGGTCTGATGCGATAAGTCACACCTAACTTATTGCAGATTTCCCTGCACTGTTCTTCTTCTTCCTCCGTAATTGTTGTCGCTACGGTGGAAAGAACTACATTCGGTACATACTTGCTTACGTTTCCGGCGAAACGCAGCAGTGCGTCATGGGACTGTATACCGAATTTACTGCGGGTCAGCTTTAAATATTCTTCTTTGTCAGGTGTATTCAGGCTGATGGAAATCGTATCAATAAGCCCCTCATACATAGGTGCCGTATCTTTTTCGTAAATCAAATCGGAAAGTCCATTCGTGTTCAGTCTTGTACGAATATGGAATTTTTCTTTTGCATATGCCGCCACTTTCAATAAATCCTCCAGCCGCTCCGTCGGCTCTCCAAATCCGCAGAATACCAATTCCTGATATTTACTCATATTAAACTTATCAAATTCAGCAATGACTTCCTCCACATCCGGTTCCCGCTCTAACCAAAGACTTCCGGAATGATTCATCTCATCCATTGTCTGACGCAGGCAGAATGTACAGGAACAGGGGCATCTGTTCGTCATGTTCACATATAAATTTTCGTGTACCTCATATAAAATTACCATCTTTATCACCAATCCTCCGTTTTTTCAAATTCAGGTTTCACAATTATCTAATCTCTTTTCAACTGAAACAAAATCTCCTCAAAGCATACCCCGTCCGTTCGGGGAATCTCCAGTTCTATTGATTTTAAAATACACTTTTTCACAAATCCGGATGCCTTTCTTACCGATTTTTCAAAGGCAACCCCGTTTACCGCATCCGCCGCAATAATCGAAGCAAAGACGTCTCCCGTACCGGAACGCTCCGTTCCTACCCTGTGTGTACGTATCCATTTCGGTTCTTTTCCTTTTTCATATATATAGTTTGCTATAAATTCGCCCTGTCTGATACCGGTAATCACGACTTTTTCCGGTCCCTTTTCCGAAAGCGCCTGTGCCATCCGGTACAGTTCTTTTTTCTTCCAACCGCTGTCTTTATATGGGGTATCAGTCAGTTTGCAGCACTCTGTCAGATTCGGCGTTGTAATATCGGCATAAGAAATCAACTGCTTCATTTCCTGGCACAATTCCTCCGTATAGGTAGAATACAATTTCCCATAGTCTCCCATAACAGGGTCAATCACAATCTGCGTATCCTCTTTGGAAAATTCGCTGATAAACTCTTTTACAATCCGAATCTGTCTCGCCGAACCTAAGAAACCCGTTGCAATGCCCTCAAAAGAAAGCCCTAACTTCTTCCAGTTGGAAATATATTCCGGCATTCTGTCCGTATAATCATCAAAGAAAAAATGCGGGAACCCTGTATGATTGGAAAAAACAGAGGTCGGCACCGGACAGCACTGGACTCCAAGATAGGAAATAATTGGAAGCGATACTGCAATAGAGCATCTTCCAAAACCTGATATATCATTAATCACCGCAAGTTTTTTCTGCATAATAATATGCCTTTCTCTAAATTCTTAATCGTTGTAAGAAAGATTCCTTACCTACTTTAGCACGAAAAAAGCGGAACTGCAACCGCAATTCCGCTTTAAAAGACCCGCTCAGTCTGCCAGAATAATTTCTTCCGCCATATCCATCATCTCTTCCGGTGTAAGAGAAACATCAAACCCGAAAATCATATAACAGATGCCGTCTTTTTCCCACATAACATGATGCGCCGTCTTTGCTGTGTTTTCATTCCATTCGATGGAAATATCGTCATCTGACGCTTTCATCGCTTCTAACTCTTTTTTGGTTATTACATAATCCGTATCTACAACGGAAAACTCATCTTTCCAATACCCAATCGTAATCCCGTTACAAGTTCTGACCGCCTCCGGTGCGATATCGCCGTATTGACTTTCTACAGGTTTTTCAATTATCAGGGAAAGTGACGGCTCTCCTTCCTTTTTATAGTCGATATCCATCTCTTCATAAGAATAAAGTCTCCGCCCATTCTCGTCATACGCATAATTCGTTCCAATGGACGCCCCTGCAAAAGAATATCCGTTTCGGAAAGTCTCTACATGGTCTGCGGTATAGCCAAGTCTTGCCTCCGCCTCACCAATCTGCGCATAAGTTTCATATTCCGGCATAGAAGGTACACCGGCTGCCATGTATGCCGTATGTCCCGCAAATACAGCTCCTGATAATAATAAACAAGCTGCTGCCACACCGATTGCCACTTTTTTCATACTAATTGCTTTCATGTTTTTTTCCTCCTTTAAGCTGATACTTTCGTCAATTCTTTGTTTTAGCCTTTGAGAAGCAAAAATATCATCACAGCTTTTTTGTAACGTTTCCCCGATGCGTTTATCAATGTTCTCCATATCAGTCACACTTCCTTTCCTCACTTACTAAAATCTCTTTCATCCGCTTTCTCGCCGTATGCAATCTGGACTTTACGGTTCCCTCCATAATACCGAGCATACCCGCGATTTCCTTTATCCCTAACTGATTATAATAATACAAAACCACAACGCTCCGATGTCTGACGGGAAGCGCTTTTATTGCCGCTTTCAGTCTTTCTGCTTCCTCTATCCGTATAACTTTGTCTAAAGATGAGACGCAGGTCCGGTTTTCCATTCTGCTTACAGTTTCTTCGTCAGGAAATTCCCTTCTTTTCTTTTTGGCATTCCGGTATGCCGTTCTTACAAGAATCTGCAGCATCCATGCCCGAAAACTGTCGGTGCTCTGAATCCTGCCGGCATACAGCCAGACTTTTACAAACGTATCCTGCACGACATCCTCACTATCCACAAGATTTCCCATAATCAAATAAGCCGTGCGGACGGCGAGATTTTTGTATTTTTCATATAAAATATCAAACGCTTCCCTATTTCCATTTTTTAACTGTTCTACCAGAATTTTTTCCTGCATGACATTCTCATCCTTTTTTTCGGTGCACCTGCTATTAAGAGCCTTTTTATCACAAAACGGTTCATTTTTCTTTTTATTTTCTCCTTGCCATCTTCAACAAATCCTATTATACTAAAAATATATTATCATGGCGGTGTTATCCTCATTGCTGCGATAATTTTTACAAAAATTCATACTAATACTACGGGAGAAATAATACTATGAAGAAAAAGCCCAGCATTATTGTTATTTTACTATTGCTCTGCCTGCTGCCCGCAATTCTTTGCATTGGGGTTAACGTGATTTCCTCTGCATCTTACATGAAGTCTACGACAGAGTCAGAAATTGAGGTTACATTAAAATCTACCGGTTACACATTACTTGAAACTTTCAATTCTATGGATGAAGGTACTTACTGGCTTTCCGGTACACTGCTCTATAAAGGCGGCGTCAATCTGAATGACCGTATTTCGGTTGTTGACTTCATTAAAGAACAAACCGAAGTAGACTGTACTCTGTTTTATGGCGATACCCGCTATCTAACAACAATGTTAAAAGAAAACGGTACCCGTATGATAATGACACAATGTTCCGATACCGTAAAAGATATTGTTTTAACTCAGGGAAATACATATTTTGCAAAAAATATTGACATCGGCGGACAAGATTATTACGGCTATTATATTCCGATTGAACAAAACGGCAGCATTGTCGGTATGATTTTTACCGGTAAACCGAGTTCCGAATTGTCGGAAGCAATGAGCAGCTATATGTCATATGTTCTTTTAATCAGCGTTATTTTGCTCATTGTCATTATCGTAATTGCCTATATCGTGGGAAGATTAATTGCAAAACAGATTCAGACTCTCCGGAGTACAACTGTAATGCTTTCTAAAGGTAAACTGGACTTTGATGTAGAGAATAAAAATAAAATCAGAGAATTATATGAAGTTGCCGAAGCAGCAGAAAAACTTCGTATACAGTTAATAGAAGTTGTACAGATGATTTTGAGTTGTGCCGGTATGGTTGATACATCTGTTGCCCATGTAGACGACTCACTTCACAACTGTGCACAGGCTGTCAAAGACTTGAGCTCTACTATGGAAGAATTGGCATATGGCGCACAGAGCATGGCAAGTTCCGTGGAGAAACAGTCCATGGGAATGAATGAAATCTCCGGCAATATTACCGACATTGCAGAAAGTTCTCATGCTACAAAAGAAGTTACTGAGAATGTCTCCGATGTCAGCCATACGGCAAAAGCGAATTTGAATGAACTTTTGAAAGCCAATACTTATACGACTACAAGTGCTGAGAACGTTATTACAAGTATTTCCAGCGTTAGTGACGCAGTGCAGCAGATTACTACGGCAGCACAGATGATTATGGATATTTCCGACCAAACCAACCTCTTATCCTTAAATGCAAGCATTGAGGCGGCAAGAGCCGGAGAAGCAGGAAGAGGATTTGCCGTTGTTGCAGGTGAGATTCAGAAGCTGGCAGAACAGTCCAATTCCTCCGCACAGCAGATTCAGTCCATTATTGAAGAAATTACAATGAAAACCGAGGAATGTACTAAAATCGCAGGACAAATTCAGGATGCTGTCACTAAAGAAGCTGATGCCCTGCGCAGCGTAAGCCGCAGCTTTGAGGATGTGGACAGCAATATTTCCGAAGCAGCCGGCGCTGTCAATAAGATTACGGATATTGTTGGTATTACGGAACAGAGCAAAGTCAGCGTTGTGGATTCTATTAATGAATTATCCGGTATTTCCGAAGAAAATGCTTCTTCTGCCGAAGAAGCAAACGCTTCTACGGAAGAACTGAGAGCAAACATTGAGGAAGTTGCCGGACAGGCTAACGAACTGAAAACGGTTATTGAACAGCTTAACAACAGCGTTTCATTCTTCCATCTTTGATATTTTATGAAAAGAAAAATAACTAAACACATAAAGTACATAGTATCCTTATTGATTGCGGCAGTTTTCATCTTGGCTGCTATCTCTATCGGCACAACAGCCGAAGCGTCAGGCGGCGGACGACAGATAGACATTCTTTTTCTTCACGATACGCACTCACACCTGAACAGTTTTCTTACGGTGGAGAACGGTCAGGATGTAACTCTGGGCGGCTTTGCCAACATTATGACTTTAATCAATCAGGCAAAAGAAAATAACCCAGATACGCTCATTCTGGACGCCGGAGATTTTTCTATGGGCACGCTGGTGCAGACCATTTTTCATACCGAAGCTGCTGAGCTTCAAATGCTTGGTTACATGGGGTGTGAAGTAACGACGCTTGGCAATCACGAATTTGACTACCGTTCTTCGGGTCTTGCAGGGGCACTCAATGCGGCTGCTGCAAGCGGTGAACCCATTCCTGCCATGGCGCTGTGTAATCTCGATTGGGAAACAATGGAAGCCGAGGGGCTTACCGAAGAACAGCAGCTTTTGAAAGACGCTTTTGATGCTTATGGCATGAGGGATTATATCATGGTGGACAAAGGGGGCATTAAAATAGCCGTATTGGGTATTTTCGGCGAAGATTCCCTTTCCTGCGCTCCTACCTGTGTACTTAAATTTAAAAATGCTTCAGAAGCTGCAGCAGCTACGGTCAAAGAAATTAAAGAAAAAGAAGATGCTGATATGATTGTCTGTGTCTCTCACAGCGGAACCGATGAAGACGAAAAGAAGTCCGAAGATGAAATTCTGGCTAAAGCAGTGCCGGACATTGATTTAATTATCAGCGGTCATACCCATACTTCTTTATATGAGCCTATAAAACACGGCAATACCTATATCGTATCCTGCGGCTCTTACGGCAAAAACCTTGGAACACTTTCCATGTCACAGCTTCCGGACGGCAGATGGGTCTGCGACGACTATTCCCTCGTTCCCATTACGGAGGACATTCAGCCCGATGCGGCAGCACAGGAAAAAATAGACAGTTTTATGGAAATCGTAGACGCCACTTATCTGTCACAGTTCGGATATACCAGAGATCAGGTGTTGGCACAGAACACGGTGGAGTTTTCCACCTCTTCCGATTTATACAACACCCACGCAGAGCATAATCTGGGAAATCTTTTAGCGGATGCTTTTAACTATGCAGTAGAAAATGCCGATGGAACTGACGAACATCCCGTGGATGTTGCCATCGTTCCTTCCGGATGCGTCAGAGATACTTTTGCCACAGGCGATATTACCGTTGAAGATGTATTCAATGCCTATTCTCTTGGAATCGGTCTGGACGGTATTCCGGGATATCCGCTGATTAGCATGTATCTGACCGGTGCAGAACTCAAAACAGGCGCTGAAATCGACGCCTCCGTATCAGATTTTATGAAGTCTGCAAGGCTTTATCTGAGCGGCTTCAATTTTTCCTTTAACCCGGACAGAATCATTCTTAACAAAGTCACCGACTGTTATATGACTGATGATATGGGAAACCGGGTAGAAATTGAAGATGATAAACTTTACCGCGTCGTATGCGACCTCTACAGCGGACAGATGTTAGGGGCGGTAACGGATGTGTCTTATGGTATCCTCTCAATTCAGCCTAAGTTTGCAGACGGAACACCTATTGAAAATATAGAAGATGCCATTATCACAAGCAACGGTGCGGAAGTGAAGGCATGGGTATCCATTGCTCAATATCTGGAATCATTGGAAGATACAAACGGAGACGGCATTGCCAATGTACCGGATTATTATACCGGCACACAAGGGCGAAAAATCGTTGAAAACAGCCATTCACTCTCCGATTTGCTCAAAAGCCCCAATAAATATGCCGTCATTATCATCCTCGCAGTAATTGTTGTAATTGTACTGGTTATTGTGATTATCTGCCTTGTGATAAAATTAATCAGGAATTTAATTCGGAAACGCAAAAATAATTGTGTATAACTCTTGACATTTTACCGAAAAATATATATAATTTCTTTTGTTGTGGGATTGTTTTCCGCAAATGTGCGTTTAGCTCAGCTGGATAGAGCGTTTGGCTACGGACCAAAAGGTCGGGGGTTCGAATCCTCTAACGCACGTTCTTAGGTGCGTTTGTGCACGGTATTCTGGACAAGTGGAAATGCTGATAAATAAAGCATTTCCGCTTTTTTATGTGAGACGGGGAATATGGATAATTGACATCAAAGGAGTAAGAAAATATCAGTATTTCTTTAAGTCGCTTTCTATTGCCCGATTATGTATTCTTTTGCTCTTTTTATTACAATCCACAAAATATTTAATCGGTATCTTTATCAATATTTTCTAACGCATACTCAATACACTGGATAATAACTCTGTTAAAGGAAAGATTATTTTCATTTGCCAGTTTTTGAACTTGTACAATTAAATCTTTAGGTAAACGGAGAGACTTATTTTCATATTCTATATAATCTTTTTTTAATTTAAACATCGCATATCACCTCATATATTCTAATTGTAATATGCTGTATGCTGTGCTAAAATATTATAAATATATTATATTTATAATATATAGTGAAATTACGTTTAATAATCAGCATTAGAAAAGGCGAATTGTTATGGAAATGAAAAGCAGGCTTATAGAAATAATTGCAGAGTATGCAAGCAACAGCTATGAAAGCCAAATTTTGCAGAGCGATGAGTATACTGAACTTGTCAATAATATTGTTGAATTACAGAAAGATATTAAAAGGCTAAATTTACCGGAAGAGCAAATGCAGGTAGTTAGCAGATTGATTAAAGAAAATGGAGATTTATATATTATCTATGTAGAAAAAATGTATAAACAGGCAATGATTGATTGCGTAACACTACTGAAAGAATTGAAGATTCTATAGAAAATAAGGAATGTTACACTATCTGAAACTCCTCAAACAGTTTTCTCTGGTATTCCGTATCCTGTGCTGACCGGATGATATCTTCCGTACGGTTCTGCTCCGCAAGAAGCTGATTTAGGCGATTAACCTCCTTTTTTCCCTCTTCTTTCATATCGAAATCATGCAGAAGTTCTTTCATATACTCTCGTCTCC
>CAMWMM010000129.1 GCA_947175285.1 uncultured Lachnospiraceae bacterium | reverse complement strand
GGTATCGGTCCGAAAGAAACAAGAAAGAAAATGATTAACACACATTGGGGCGGTGTAGTGGAAGATAACAGCTTCGGTACACATGAGTTTTTTGAACTTTGTGAGCAGCTTGGCTGCAAAACCTATGTAAATGGTAATGTAGGAAGCGGTACGGTACAGGAAATGAGTGAATGGATAGAGTATATTACCTTTGACGGAGTTTCTCCGATGGCTGACCTGCGCAAAGAAAACGGTCATGAAAAGCCCTGGAAGATTGATTACTTTGGTGTAGGAAATGAAAATTGGGGATGCGGCGGAAATATGACTCCGGAGTACTATGGAAATCTATACAGAAGATACCAGACCTATGTCAGACAATATCATGATGATGCACCAATTCAGAAAATATGCTGCGGAGCAAATGTAGCGGACTATTTTTGGACAGAAGGTGTTTTGAAAACCTGTACGGCGAAACCGCAGCCAGATGCCGGTTTTGGAATAAACCCCGGTTTCATGGAGGGTCTGTCACTGCATTATTATGTACATCCGGAGGGATGGCAGACAAAAGGCAGTGCGACTGATTTTGATGATAAAGTTTGGTATAAGACACTGTCAAAAGCAATCTATATGGAAGAACTGATTAACCGTCATGGCGCTATTATGGATAAATATGATCCTGAGAAGAAAATCGGTATGATGGTGGATGAATGGGGATGCTGGTTTACAGTAGAACCGGGAACGAATCCGGGATTTTTATATCAGCAGAATACTATGAGAGATGCACTGGTAGCCGGTGTTACATTAAATATCTTCAACAAGCATTGTGACCGTGTTAAAATGGCTTGTATTGCACAGCTTGTCAATGTACTGCAGTCCGTTATTTTAACGGAGGGACCGAAGATGATTTTGACGCCTACATATCATATTTTCCATATGTATAAATACCATCAGGATGCGGAATTAGTAGAAAGTTTTGTAGAGGGTAATCAGGTCATCGGTAAAGAAGAAGAATATCAGGTGCCTCAAATCAGTGAATCTGTATCTGTGAGTGCAGACGGGACTGTAAATATAACAGTCAGCAATTTATCCGTAACGGAAGATGCTCCAATAGAAATATCCTTTGCAGAACTTACGCCCTCACACATTGAAGCAGTGATTTTAACAGGCGAAATGCATGCGCATAATACTTTTGAAGAGCCTGAAAATGTAAAAGAAGCTGTATTTACCGACTATAAAGGAGAGGACAGGAAAGTTACATTTACTGCACCTGCATGTAGTGTTATTAGTTTCCGTATGAAATAATGAAAGAAGAACTGATAAAGCAAAGACGTAGTTGCAGAAAATGCCTCACGGCAGAGATGGATGAAGCAGAATATTTTGAAAATCTGCATATGTATATAGCTAATCTGGATAAGGATATTAAAGTCGGTCAATCAGTGTACGAAGAACGTTTGGCGGTTTGTAAGGATTGTGAGCTGTTGGCGGATGGCATGTGCAGAGCGTGTGGCTGCTTTGTGGAATTGCGTGCCGTTATCTGGAAAAATGCATGTCCATATGATAAGTGGACAGCGCAGCATAGAGGAGATTCGGAGATAAATTTCACGGATTAAGAAAGGAGCATAGTTACAAAGATGAAGAAAAAAGGAACTATTATCATTGGGATAGTTGCAGTTTTGGCAGTTGCAGCAGGTGTGGGGATTTATTTTAATGCAGATACTCTGTTTCCGGAGAAAATCGATTCGGATTTTACTGTAAGCTATGATGGTATTAAGACGGCAACGATCGATGCCGGAGTCAGTGTGCATGATCCGTCTATTATTGAAGCTGACGGCACTTATTATATTTTTGGCTCCCATATGACAGGCGCTGTTTCCACCGATTTGAGAAATTGGACGATGATTGGGGATGGTTATATACCGAATAACCCTATTTTCGACAACTTATTGACAACAGAACATGTATTTGATTATGCAGGAAGTAAGAACAGTCTGATTCGTACGGATGACAGGACAAGACACGTTTGGGCGCCGGATATTATCTATAATGAAGCGAATCAGCTTTATTATATGTACTTCTGCACTACATCTACCTGGAATGCATCCAACCTGTGTTATGCCACTTCCGAAAAACCTGAGGGACCTTACAAGTGGCAGGGAGCTTTGATTTATTCCGGTTTTGCCAAGGAATCTCTCGGAGCTACGGACGTACTTGATTATGTCAGTCAGGAGTATGCAGAGAAAAATTATATTACTGCAAAAAACGAGTATAACTTTGAAGATTGCCCCAATGCGATTGACCCGACTATATTTTATGACGAAGAAGGCAGGTTATGGATGACATATGGCTCCTGGTCAGGAGGTATTTTTCTGTTGGAGCTGGATGAAGAGACGGGACTTGTCATCCATCCGGAAGCAGATGCAGAAAATAATGTGGATACTTATTTCGGGAAACGACTGCTCGGAGGCGGACATATATCAATTGAAGCTCCCTATATTTTGTATGACAAAGCGAGTGGCTATTATTATTTGTTTGTTTCCTATGGAAGTTTAACGAGGGAAGGCGGATACCAGATTCGTGTCTTTCGCTCTGAAACTGTAAATGGTACTTATGTGGATATGAACGGAGAGTATCCGGGAAAAAGCGCCGAACATAAAGAATATGGATTAAAGCTTTCCGGGAACTATTATCTGCCAAGTCTTGATATGGCATATATGGCAACCGGACATAATTCTGCCTTTATTGATGAAGATGGTAAGGGCTATATTGTTTTCCATACCAGATTTGATAACAAAACAGAAGAACATGAGCCAAGAGTGCATCAATATCTGGTTAATGAGGAAGGTTGGCCGTGTATGCTGCCTTATGCAACAGACGGAGAATCTGTTTCTGAGAACGGATACAGTAAGGAAGATGTAGTGGGTGAATATTATGTTATTAATCAGGGAACCGAAATTAATGCAAATATTGCACAGCCAGTCAAGATGTTCCTTTCCGAAAGAGGAAATGTTTATGGAAACGGTATATCAGGGACTTGGAATATGACTGATGGTACATACTATATACATATTACTTATAATGAAAAAGAGTACAGTGGTGTTTTATGTGCAATGAATGATGAAGCCGGCACACCGGTTATGACTTTTAGTGCGGTTGGTTATAATGAAAGCGTCTGGGGTGTAAAATATTAAAGTAATTTAAATTTCCAAAAAAATCTAAAATATTTTAATATAATCTAAAAATTTTGTTGACATGAGCGATATAGTATTGTACGATATGAACATAAAGATAACCTAAAAGTGAGTAAAATGTACAAAGTGACGGAAACATATACGGTTATCTAAATTTATTAGGAAACAACTAATTAAAAGGAGGAAAAAAAATGAAGAAAAAGTTATTAGCTACTCTTTTGACAGCAGCCATGACAGCATCATTATTAGCTGGATGCGGTTCTGATGGCGGCAGTGCACCGGCAGACGGTGGCAACGACGCGGCAGGGTCATCTGACACGGCAGGGGGGGGCGATTCGGCTCCGGCTGACGGTGATTCAACGGAAGCAGAAGCGGAAGCAGACGCAGTTACAACTGTTGGTGATCCTAACGGTACACATATGGAATGTTGGTCTTTCGTAGAAGCACACAATACATTCTATGCAATCATGGTTGATAAGTGGAATGAGGCAAATCCTGACAGAACAATTGAAATTACATTTACTACATATCCTTATGCTGATATGCATACAAAGCTGTTGACATCTTTGACAGCAGGTACAGGCGCTCCTGATATCTGTGACGTTGAGATGGGGCAGGTTCCTAATGCATATGAAGGTCTTGATAATTGGTTACATCCATTGGATGACGCTATGGCACCCTATGCAGGCGATATGTTAACATCTCGTCTGGATGCATACAAAGGTTCTGACGGTAAGCAGTATGGCGCTCCTTTCCATGTAGGTGCAACTGTAATGTATTATAACATGGCAGTTCTGGAAGAGAACGGCATTACGCAGGAAGATGTTGATGCAGTTGTAACATGGGATGACTGGGCAGCTCTCGGTGAGAAATATTTGGAAGCAATCGGTCATGAAGATGGTAAATACTGGACATCCGTTGATACCGCAGGTGTTGACTGGCAGTGGATTGCTATGGCTGAGTATGGCGAAGACTGGACAGGCGGCGTTGAAGGCGCAGCAGCAAATGTAGAGCTTGACTCCGTTAAGAAGATGCTGACAATGGAGCAGGGATGGGTTAACAGCGGTCTTGCAGAGGTTTCTCCTGACGGACACGTTGACTTGGAAGCTGGTTTCCAGAATATCCTTGACCACAACATCGTATCTTTCCCGAAAGCTATGTGGTACATGAGCCGTTTCACAAACTATATGCCGGAAGAATCTGGTAACTGGTATATTGCAAAATGTCCTGTATTTGAAGTAGGTCAGACATGTTCCGTTGGTATCGGCGGTACAGGTACGGTTGTAACAAATCAGTCTGTTGATGCGGAACTTGCAGCAGATTTCCTTTGCTATGCAAAGATGTCTCCTGATGGTGAGCAGATTATCTGGGATGACCTTGGATTTGACGTATGTAATACATCTCTGTGGGGCGATGACGCTTTCGCACATGATGATAACAACCAGTACAACAAGTATTTCAGAAATTATCCTTATGATGTTTTGTATGATATCAAAGATGATATCGGCACCATCATGACACTGAAAATCAGCCCTACAATCAATGAACAGTTCTGTAACGTAACATTAAACGATATTCTTGAGAATGGCGTTGATGTAGACGAAGCTTTAGCAACAGCACAGAGCGTAATTGCTTTAGAGCAGTAATAATAAACTGACAGGGGATTGCTCAGGAGTATATTCCTGAGCAACGTCCCCTTTTTGTGTTTATGATACTATATAGAAAAGTTCGCGGGCAAAGTGGCGAAAATGGGGTATTTTGGTAAGGAGTGAGGGTGCGTATGAAATTTAAAAAGTTTTTTTATTCACAAAAAGCGGCACCATATGTATTTGTTTTGCCGTTCATATTGAGTTTTTTGCTTTTCTGGGTATATCCCTTATGTAGTACGGTTACAATGAGCTTTCAGGATATCGGACCGGCGTCGTCAGAATGGGTAGGACTTAAAAACTACCAGAAATTGTTAAAAGATCCGACGTTTATTACCGCGATTCTGAACAGCGTTGAATATATGTTATGTACGCTTGTATTGTTAATACCGTTTCCGTTGCTTTTTGCGGTTATGATGGATTCCCGTCTCGTTAAGGCAAAAGGTTTTTGGAAAGCATGTATGTACGTACCGGCGCTGACATCTGTTGTTATTTCCGGTACATTGTTTCGTCTGATGTTCACCGAATACAGAACAGGACAGATGAACATCATTACGGCGGCTTTGGGACTTGGAACATTTAAGTGGCTGAAAGCAAAAGTAACCGGACTTGCAGCACTTGTTATTGTCTGCTGTTGGAGATGGACCGGCGTAAATATGCTCTATTTTATTTCCGGATTGACAAGTATTGATACGGCAATCTATGAAGCGGCAGAAATTGACGGTGCTTCTGCATGGCAGAAGTTTTGGTATGTAACGTTGCCGCTTATTAAGCCAACGACAATTTATGTACTTACCATCAGTGTATATGCAGGTCTGTCAATGTTTATGGAAAGTTATATGTTGTGGGCAGGACCGGATTCACCGAACAATATTGGTCTGACGATTGTAGGTTATCTGTACAAACGTGGTATTACTAAGAATGATTTGGGCTACGGCAGTGCAATTGGTCTGGTTCTTTTGGTTCTTGCGCTGTGCATCAATGTTGTACAGTTGGTATTTAACGGAACATTTAAGAAGGAGGAGCGATAATTATGGCAAATATGACAACTTCTTCCAAAGAAACCGGCGGTATGCTTATGAAAAGAAGAATTTTGACGGTTGTGTGTACTGGATGGTTTGCAATCCTTTCCTTTATCATCGTATTTCCGCTTTTGGCAGGCTTAATAGCATCTTTCCGTCCCGGTACAGAGCTGATTCGTAGAGGTCTTAGTGTCGACCTTGATGTGAGCACCATGACGTTAGCTAACTATAAATATTTATTTAGTGGAAATGCGGATTCACAGAAATATTTTATGTGGTATAAGAACAGTCTTGTTTTGACGATTATTTCTGTTGTTTGCACATTGCTGCTCTGTTATATCGTAGCATATGGTCTGACAATGTATAATTATCCGCTGAAGAATTTCCTGTTTTTCTTAGTTATTGCAACCATGATGGTGCCGTTTGAAATTTTGATTCTGCCTCTTTATAAAGAAATGATTACATTAAAGCTGATTGATACAACGGCTGGTGTTATCTTGCCGGGTGTCTGTGGTGCATCCACCATATTCTTTTTTAGGCAGTATATGATTGGATTGCCCAAGGATTTGTTGGATGCCGGACGTATAGACGGCGCAACGGAATACGGTATCTGTTTTAAAATTATGATGCCGATTACAAAGCCAGCATTCGCGGCAATGTCTATTCTCTGCGCTATGAATGCATGGAATAACGTATTGTGGCCGATGTTGGTATACAGAAGCGCAAATAAGTTTACACTTCCGATTGGACTCAATACGTTACTTACACCTTATGGAAATAATTATGATGTATTGATTGCCGGTTCTATGTTCGGTATCATACCGGTGCTTGTATTGTTCCTCTGCTTCCAGCAGTATTTCATTGAAGGTATGACTGCCGGAGCTGTTAAAGGATAAGCGTTATAGGGGCAATAACACTCCATTGCCAAAGAGCTGCTACATCCACTGTTGACCAGTTGGAGGTAGCAGTTCTTTTTTTGTATTCCTTATTTGACATGACAGTATGAAGATGATAATCTTATGATTTAAGAGAACGGGTATGTCTAATAAGGATGATATCGTTATGGTATATGAGCAGTTGGAGCGGTTATTAATTGAACAGGGATTTAATAAGGTTATGTCCAATCTTCCGGAATTTACCTTTTTTTGTCGCAGAGAAAATAACTACGTAAATGTACTGCATATTATTGATTATAAACAGGAACTCTATATTACGGAAGATCAATATACGCATATTAAAGAAAAGATTCGGGTGTTTTTTCGTGAGAAAGGGATTGATGAGATACACATTCTTTCCCTGATTATCTGTTCGGATACGGAAAGAGCAAAACAGCTATGCGGAAATGATGCATTTTGCTGGCTGATTGATGCTGCGGAAAACAGATTATTGCTTCATGAAAATCAAATCGCTGATTTTTATGGGATGAAAGGAATTTTAGAGGAGTTTCTTTTTGAACTTTCAAAAGCGCCGTCTGTGGAGAGGGAAGCATCTCAGGATTCCGGAAACGCAGAAAGCGGAAGAAAATATTGTATATGTAATATTCTGCTCGTTGTTATCAATGTGATTTTATTTATTCTATGTACATTTACGGGTGATTTGTTATATAATAAAGGTGCATTCAGTGTGATGAATTTGATAGAAGATGGAGAGTGGTACCGGATATTTACCAGTATGTTTCTGCATGCGGATATCGAACATCTTGTTAGCAATATGCTGGTATTATACTATATCGGCAACGTGATAGAGAAACAGGTTGGGCATATTTCCTATATGCTTATCTATTTTTTGTCCGGTTTCATTGGCAATGTTTTTTCCGCAGGATATGAAATGATAACAGGTTTTTACATCAGTTCGGTAGGAGCAAGCGGAGCCATTTTCGGAGTCGAGGGTGCGCTTTTGATGTTAGCGCTTTTGCACAAAGGAAAACTTACGGGTGTGACAACAGTCAGAATCGTATTTTCTATCGCCTTTTCTCTGTATTGCGGATTTACCAGTAGTTACGTCAATAATGCCGCACACGTCGGCGGTGTTATTATGGGATTCTTGGCAGCGGGTATTTATTGGCTGCTGATGCCTGAGATAAAGAAGAAATAGAGCAAAAGAGAGGGTTATTATGAAAATTAATGTTTACTATGGAGGCAGAGGGCTGGTGGATGACCCTACGCTTTATGTATTGGGAAAAATTCAGGAAGTATTGGAGGAACTGCATGTCATTGTAGAAATTTTCCGTTTACAGGAATTGAAAAATAAAATTACAACTCTGCCGCAGACGTTAAAAAATGCGGATGGTATTATTCTGGCGACAACAGTAGAGTGGTATGGAATCGGCGGCTATATGCAGCAGTTTCTGGATGCCTGCTGGCTGTATGGCGATAAAGAAAAAATCAGCGAGATTTATATGTGTCCTATTGTCATGTCAACAACATATGGCGAGCAGGAGGGTAAATTAAATCTTGCTACGGCATGGGAAATTTTGGGTGGGCGTCCCTGCAGCGGACTGTGCGGCTATATTGCAGATACCGCTATTTTGGAAGATAGTGAAGAATATCAGCGGATTATTGAGAAAAATGCGGAGAATCTTTACCGGACGATTAACCAGAAAATGCCCTGCCTGCCTGCAAGTAATCAGGCGGTAAAACAGAAGATATCCGTTCCGAGGAATATTGATTTGACGCCGCAGGAGTCCGAACAGCTTTCGCAATATGTTGCCGATGACAGTTATGTACAGCGTCAGAAAGCGGATATTCAGGAATTGACCAGTCTGTTCAGGGATTTGATGGGAAGCAATGAGAAAGAAAATGATACTGAGTTTATAGAGGATTTTCGGGCACATTTTCATCCGCTGGCAGGTTTTGCAGCAAGATATAAAATTGTGATTGATGAAAAAAAGAAGCCGCTTGTGATTGAAGTGGATGGCGCGCAGTTGAACTGCTTTTACGGCCAGGGAGAGGTTTTTGATGTCGAAGTACAGATGAGCCAGGATTCCATGATAGAAATTATATCCGGTGAAACCAGTTTCCAACGCTCTTTTATGGCAGGAGATATGAAGTTAAAAGGTGAATTTAAGGTGCTTAGGATGTTAGATCAGGTATTCATGTTCGGATAAGATGAAAATCAAAGATTTTCAGCTTATTATTGTAATAAAGAGGACAGGAGGTTAGCAATGAAAGAGGATAATTGTATTTTTTGTAAGATAGCAAACGGGGAGATACCGTCTAAGACATTGTATGAGGATGATGAGTTCAGAGTGATTCTGGATTTGGCTCCAGCGGCAAAAGGGCATGCGTTGATTCTGCCGAAAAATCATTATGCAAATTTGTATGAATTACCGGATGAGACAGCGTCACATACGATATTGTTAGCGAAAAAGATGGTGAAGAAAATCACCGATAAGCTGCACTGCGACGGATTTAATCTGGTGCAGAACAATGGAGAGATAGCGGGACAGACAGTCTTCCATTTTCATATGCACCTGATTCCGAGGTATGAGGACGACGGACAAGAGATAGGATGGAATAAGGGAGAACCGTCACAGGAAGAATTGGAATCAATTAAAAATCAAATTGTGGAGAATTAAGATGCGTACGATAGACGTAGCGGAAATTACAGAAAACATTAAAGAGATGTGTATTGAGGCAAATCATTTTCTGGCACCGGATATGAGTGCGGCGATGAAAAGTGCGGCGGATGCTGAAAAGTCGCCGCTTGGAAAACAGATTTTATGTCAGTTGCAGGATAATCTGAAAATAGCCGGGGAAGATATGATACCTATTTGTCAGGATACGGGAATGGCGGTTGTTTTTGTCGAAATAGGGCAGGATGTTCATTTTACCGGAGGCAGTTTGGAAGATGCCATTCACGAGGGCGTAAGAAGAGGATATGTAGAAGGTTATCTTAGAAAATCCGTTGTAAAAGACCCTCTTATAAGAGAAAATACGAATGACAACACGCCTGCGATTATTCATTATGAAATGATTGACGGAGAGAAAGTAAAGATTACGGTTGCGCCGAAAGGATTCGGCAGTGAAAATATGAGCAGGGTTTTTATGCTTAAACCCGCAGACGGAATCGAGGGAGTTAAGGATGCTATTCTTACGGCAGTCAAAGATGCGGGACCGAATGCCTGTCCGCCTATGGTGGTCGGTGTAGGTATTGGCGGAACGTTTGAAAAATGTGCATTAATGGCTAAGAAGGCATTGACAAGACCTGTAGATGAGCATTCCGAAATACCTTATGTGAAAGAACTGGAAGAAGAAATGTTGGATAAAATCAATCAAACAGGAATTGGACCGGGAGGCTTGGGAGGATCAACTACAGCACTTGCCGTTAATATTAATACATACCCGACGCATATTGCAGGGCTGCCGGTTGCTGTCAATATCTGCTGTCATGTCAACAGACATGCGGTAAGAACCATTTAAGAAAGACGAGAGGAAA
>CAMWMM010000128.1 GCA_947175285.1 uncultured Lachnospiraceae bacterium | reverse complement strand
GATAGGAAGAATATTTTCCCTAAAACAGGAAAAAATAGCGGATATGAAGAAAAAAGTTTCCTTTGATTATTATGTACTGTTGTTTTTTCTGGTTTCTTTTTTCGGCTGGATATGGGAAGTGTGCATTTATCTGGTGCGGGAAAAGACCTTTGTCAATCGTGGAATACTGACCGGACCGTGGCTGCCTGTTTACGGGGCAGGGGCGTTATTTCTATATCTGCTGCTTCGCAAATGGCAGAAAAAACCTGTTCTTGTGTTTTTCATTTCTATGATAGTCTGTTCTGCCTTAGAGTATGCAACCGGATATTTCCTTGTGAAAATGTGGGGCGTCAAATGGTGGGATTACAGCGGTATGTTCTTAAATCTGAATGGACATATCTGTTTTATGAGCTGCCTGATGTTCGGCATCGGCGGTGTTTTTCTGATGTTCTTTGTTTTTCCCATTTATACGGCGTTATATTATAAAATACCGGAGAAGGTAAGAACGGCTCTTATGTTTACATTCCTTATCTTATTTGTAGCGGATGCAGCGTATAGTGCGGATTTTCCGAATGTGGGACGCGGGATTACGTATCGGGGGTGAGGATGTAAAACAATTTCGTGCATTTTATTGACGATGTTTGCAAAATCACATATAATATAACCCGAAGGAGTGATATCGTAATGGCTACTACAAACATTAATGTACGCGTGGATTCGGCATTAAAGCAGGAGGCAGAAGCTCTATTTGGAGATCTTGGTTTAAATATGTCTTCTGCGATTAATATGTTTTTGCGCTCTGCCATCAATTATAATGGTATTCCATTTGAAGTAAAACGACCAACACCGAATGCAGAAACGAAAGCGGCACTGAGTGAATATGAAGAAATGAAAAAAAATCCGGACAAATACAAACGTTATGAATCATTTGATGAAATTTTAGATGAGGTATTTACTGATGAGTGATTACCGAACAAGCCAGACTACGTTAACGTTATTTCTATTCCGTACCGGAACACATTCTGATTTATTTTAGCAAGTTCTGATTTATCTACCGTTTTTCACATTGCTACATTTTTTAAAATTGAAACAAAGAAATTTAAAAATCAAAGATGATATTATGGAGAAGTGAGAATGAAAGTTACTATTGAAGAATTGGAATCGTATTTATTTGAGTGTTATGGAAATAAGATAGGCGAGCAGATTCAGAAGATTTAGAGATTCAATTAGATAAAGAACTTGCAGATGTGCTCCATTATGTTGTTGCAATTGCCGCTGTAAATAATTTGGATTTGAATGATATTATTCTTTATAAGGATAAAAAGGCATCTCTAAAATATACAGGACTATTTTTGCTGAAAAATCTCCTTTAAGTCATCAATAGCCATCTCAACATCAAGAGTATGAAATCCGAGCCAGCATTCATTCATTGTTTTCGCATCAGCGGTTTGATAGATATCACGGCTGCATTCGTTGGTGTAATAGTGCCAATAACGATAAGTGTATCCTGCCCAGTACATTACTTCCGAAGTATAAGTCTTACCGGCTTTTTTTAACCCATGAACTTCTTCTGTCAGTTCTTCCAGAATGTATTCTTCGCCCGCCCATTGTAATCGGTCATAGACATCATCAAGAGCCGCAGCGGTTTTGCTGTTCATAAAAGACTCAATAAATAATGGACAGTCGCAGCCATTTCTTTTTGCAAGTTCAAACAATCGGCCTTGTATATCACAAAGTTGACGTTTTTCAAGTGTAAGGTTGTTCATATTAATTACCTGCCTTTAAAATTTCATCAAAGAATCGCCCTTCGCGACGATATTTCCGGCAGATTTCTTCTGCCATTGCAATACCTTTAGAACGGTTTGCTTCACTTTCCTGCTTTAATACAGCAAGGTCGTCTTTAGAAAGTTTCTGTTCGTCAAGAATTGTTATTTGCCGACAGGCTTTTTCTGTTAAAGCCGCATATTGTTTACCAAGCTTTAACGCTGAAAGGCTGTTGATTAGCGCAATATCCGTAATTTCTCCGTTAAAAAAGCGGTCTAGAACGACAAACATTCTATCATTTGCAATATAACCGATAATCATGTCACAATTTTTCCTAAAATCTGCAAATCTGTTATAAATAGGTGAGTTCATCACGGAGTCCATTTTGCCACGATGATATGCAACTAAAAGAGCCCAATCTAATCCAACTTCCACATCCAGAATTTTAAGATTGGATAGGTCAACGCTTAAGGTATATATCTTGGCATTTTATCGGTGCAATAGTGCCGCAAATCCCTGATTTTGAACCATGATAAAGGGTTATAATTTCATTGCTGTTAGTCATCCATAAGAACCTCCTTTGAATAACGCTAACCGAATGGTTTGCGTTTATTATATCATTTGATTTTTTATAGTACAACACTATCCATTCCCCCACTTCTCACGTTATACTTATTAGAAAGCGCTTTCAAATAGCAAAAAGGAGGTTTCCATGCAGCAGGATTTTCTTTTGGTGCGGAAAATGCAAAATGGCGATGAAGCAGCAATGGATATTTTTGTGCAAAAATATTATCCGAAAATTCTGCAATACTGCGGCTATCATTGTCCGGACAGGGAAGCGGCATTTGATTTGACGCAGGAAACCTTTGAACGTTTTTTTAGGAATCTCATTCATTATCACCATAAGGGAAAAGCACTAAACTACCTGTATACCATAGCTGGAAATCTTTGCATTGACTGGATGAGAAAGAACAAAGCGGCACAATGCGGGCAGCCCATACAGGAGAATGCCATAAGCAGCGAGGATGGGCTTGAGAGCTTAGATGACAAGATGCTTATTGAGGCGGCGCTCACTAAGATTCCTGATGAATTGCGTGAAGTAGTTATTCTGCACTATTTTCAGGAATTCAGCATGCGGGAGACAGCAGATATTCTGCAAATCGGCGTTCCGCTTGTAAAGTACCGTATCAAAAAGGCAAAAGAGCAGTTAAGGACTTTGATTGGGGAGAAGGGATAAAAAGACGCAGATTAAGAAAGGAGGCAGCATATTGAAATCAATAGAAGAATATTTACAGGAGTATGCCCGAAGCAATTCTATTAGACCGGATGAGTCAAAAATGCAGGAAACGCTGCAAAACGCTAAGCAGAACTTTTATGAGAGCGCGGCGCAGAAAGAAGTTTCCTATCTGGAGTTTATTTATGAGCAGACGCATTATATAAGGAAAAGATGGTGGATTTTACAGTTCTTCATCTTGTTTTATACAGGATGGCTTTTGCAAGGGATAAAAGGGCCTGTGAAAGGACAAAGGCCGTTAGGAGTTTTGGCATCATTATTCGTTATCTTGCTGGTACCGGAGTTATGGAAAAACCGCAATTCCAACTCTTTGGAAATAGAGGGGGCGGCATGTTTTTCCCTCAGGCAGATTTATGCCGCAAGACTGCTTGTTTTTATTGTGGTTGACAGTATTCTTTTAGGAGTATTTGCCGGTGTTGTTACAATGACTACATCAGTCAGTATCTTCGAAATGATATTTCAGTTCTTTCTGCCGATGGCTGTAACCTGCTGTATTTGTTTTCGTAGCTTATGCAGCCGCTATGCAGCATCAGAATATGCAGCATGTTTACTTTCTATGTTATGGAGTTACATTTGGATGCTGTTAATTGCAAATGAACATGTATATCTGGTAATTTCCGGTCCGGCGTTAATAGGTATCTGCGGCGGTGTTGTTCTATATTTGACCTACTTGGTTAAAAAAGTGATAAATGAATGTATTTGTGAATTATTGAGTTAATGAGTCATCAAAAAATGATGATTATGTCAGATTATTATCGAAAATGGAGCAAAACTGCGGAAAGGGCGTGGTTATCAACATGGAATTGAGAATAGAAAACCTTACGAAAGAGTTTCAGGGTGTGAAAGCGGTAAACGGCATTACCTATACGATGGGAAAAGGCGTATACGGACTGCTTGGGTTAAACGGCGCAGGGAAAACGACGTTGATGCGCATGCTTTGCACACTATTAAAGCCGACAGGGGGTGAAATCACCTGTAACGGAGCGGATATTTTTGAAATGGGAGCGGAATACCGAAAGCTGCTCGGCTATCTTCCGCAGGACTTCGGTTTCTATCCGGACTTTACGGTCAAAGATTATTTAGGCTATATTGCTTCAATCAAAGGCGTGCATAAAGTGGCGGCGAAGAAAAGAGTGCAGGAACTGCTTGCAGAAGTTGGACTTTCCAAAGTGCAGGATAGAAAAATGAAAAAACTCTCCGGCGGCATGAAAAGGAGAGCAGGAATTGCACAGGCAATGATAAACGATCCTGCAATTTTGATTTTAGATGAGCCGACGGCGGGACTTGATCCGAATGAGAGAATCCGTTTCCGGAATCTTATCGCCACGCTTGCACAGGACAGGCTGGTGTTATTATCTACTCATATCGTATCGGATGTGGAATCGATAGCAAACGAAATCCTTTTTATGAAAGAAGGGGAATTTCTGCATACCGGAAGCCCGCAGGAAGTCATTTCCGCGGTAAAAGAGAAGGTATGGAGCCTGACGGTTTCCGCAAAAGAAGTGGAAGAATACATGAAACATTATAAAATGGCAAACAGCAGGACGGTTCCGGACGGCATGCAGATTAGGCTTTTATCCGAAGAAAAGCCGCATCCGGACGCTTATGAGGAAACGCCGACATTAGAAGATGCATTTTTATCCTTTATGGGAGAAAAAGCAGGGGAGGAAGAAGATGTTATATTATGAATTAAAAAAGATATGGGTGAAACCCGGAACAAAGATTGCCATGATAATATTGGCAGTATTATTATTCGTTGTATGCTGGTCTGCCATTCGGGGCGTCTATTGGCTGGATGATAACCACGAGCGTGTGTACGGCACAGAAGGGATTCAGAAAGTAAAGGAAGCGAAAAAAGAATGGGCAGGACTATTGACCGAAGAAGTCATAGAAGATGTTATCAGAGAAAATACAAGAATCAATGAGACGCCGGAGGGACGTTCTGAGGATATCGACCAAAAAAATATTGCCTATAGGTGGACACTGGGATTTGCTGATATCAGACATTTGGTTATGCGTTCTTACTGCAAGTTTCAGGAAGCGGATTATTATATGTTGGACAGGTTAAAACCGGAGGATGCGCAGTATTTTTATGAAAACCGGATCAACCATCTTAAGGAGTGGTTGGATGAAGAGTATCAGCAGAATATGCTTTCCGAAGATGAGAGAGAATTCCTCATAGAGCGGTATGAGGCGTTCGACACACCTCTGGAATACGATTATGCAGACGGGTGGAAGCAGTTATTTGAGTTTTCACCCACAATTATGATGATCATGATGCTTGTACTTGGCTTTGTGTCTGCGGGTGTTTTTGCAGGAGAGTTCAGTTATAAAGCAGACGCCATATTTTACTCGTCCTACCATGGAAGAAAGAAAGCGGTAGCGGCAAAACTGGTAGCAGCTATACTTTTTATTACAGTGGTATATATTGCCATGATGTTTCTTTATACCGTTATTGTACTTGCAATGTTAGGAACGGACGGAGCCGGACTTGCCATTCAGACGAATCATTGGATAAGCTTTTATACGCTGACGAATATGCAGGAATATTGGATGATTGTCATTGGCGGTTACATAGGAACCATGTTTATTCTGTTATTGACTATGTTGGTCTCTGCTATGACAAAGTCAACGGCATTAGCGGCAACTATCCCTTTTATTGCAATTTTTATCCCCAGTTTTGTTGCCAACAGTAAATATGAGGACGCTGGAAAAATACTGGCAGTTTTGCCCGATTGTTTACTTAACATTAACCAGTCAATTTCGCTCTTTTATTTATATCATATCGGCGGAAAAATTGTGGGAGCGATGTCTGTGATATTTCCGCTATATGCCGTATTAGCCATTGCTTTGTGTCCGCCTCTTTATCACATTTACCGGCGCAAAGAAAGCAAATAGAATATTTTGTTGACGTAGTGCCAATAAAAGATTATGATAAAAACCGAAGTGTCCGGGGAAACAGGTGAAAATCCTGTACGAGCCCGTCGCCGTGAGGCATACATAAACTTATTTACCTTACTTAAGCCAAAGCCACAGCTTAGGAACAAGCCATTGGATAATATCTGAGAAGGCCGGTGAATGGAATGCCAAGTCGAAATATCCGGACACGACAAATCCTCTGATTATGTGGTAAAAGACTGCGAGCGCCGGTCATTATCCAATTTGCAGCAGAGGAAATCATAATCATAAGGAGACCACAAACATGCAAAAGAAATGTACTGGGAAACTATCATCATTCCTCCTTTGTATGGTGCTTATGGTGGCTATGGCACTATTTGCAGGAGGCTGCAGCAGCAAGACAAACGAACAGTCTGCTTCGGCAAAAACAGAACAAAGAACAGAGGTTCAGACAGCGGCAGGCGGACAAACGGAGCTTGGAGAAGGAACCTCGCAGTTTACTTTCACCGTAGTGGATAAGGACGGCGGCGAGACACAGTTCATCATTCATACGGATAAAGAAACCGTAGGCGAGGCTTTGCTGGAACTGGAATTGATTGCCGGAGACGAGAGTGAATACGGTCTTTATGTGAAAACGGTCAACGGTATTACCGCAGACTATGATACCGACGGCACATATTGGGCATTTTATATTAATGACGAGTATGCTCCGACAGGCGTGGACGCTACGGCGGTAACAGAGGGTGCTGTATACGCCTTTAGGGTAGAGTAACGTGAAGGCGACGACGAGAGAACTTGCGGTATTTGCCATGCTTGGGGCGGTTATGTATGCCTCTAAGATAATAATGGAACTTGCGCCCAACATTCATCTGCTTGGCGTATTTACCATTGCGTATACCGTTGTTTACCGGAAAAAAGCGTTATACCCGATTTACACCTATGTTTTGTTAAACGGCATTTTCAGCGGTTTTGCGGCATGGTGGATTCCCTACTTATATTTATGGGCGGTTCTGTGGGGCGTTTGTATGCTTCTTCCTAAAAATATGCCGAAAAAAATACGTCCGATTGTATATATGGTCGTATGTGCTGCTCACGGCTTTTTATTCGGCACATTGTATGCGCCTGCGCAGGCGATTTTGTTTGGGATGAGCTTTCAGGGAATGATTGCCTGGATTATTGCAGGACTGCCGTGGGATTTTATTCATGGCGTCAGCAATTTCTTCTGCGGACTTTTGATTGTACCGCTCATTTCCATACTGCGGCTGGCGGAAAACAATATGGAGAAAAGTGAATAGTAAGATGGTGACAATGCCGGGGCAGAAAAATCTGCTCCGGTTTTTTCTTAAATAAATATATAAAGGGAACCTTTTGGGGCTTTGGGTTATCATAATAAATAGAAGCCGGCAAAAAACAAAGGAGGTGGAACATGTCTGCAATGGATAGAGAAACTTTTAGCAGATTAATCCGGGAATACACGCCTGCTCTTTACAGGCTGGCGCTTGGTATACTGCATAACCGCGAAGATGCGGAGGATGCTGTCAGCGAGTCCGTGCTGAAAGCATACGAAAAGCTGCATACATTGCGAAAACCTGAATGTTTTCGCGCTTGGCTCATGCAGATTGCAGTCAATGAGGCAAAGAGAGTCTACACAAAGAATAAGCGGTATGCACTGACAGAAAATATAGAGGACTATATGCCTGCATTTGAGGACGAGCATCATGAATTATGGGATATTGTCATGGAACTTGATATTGATTTTCGGGAAACCGTTATTTTATATTTCTATGAACAGTTTTCTATAAAAGAAATTGCACAGATTCTTCATGTACCGGAGGGAACGGTGAAATCCAGACTCTCCAGGGCAAAGAAAAAGTTAAAAGAGTATTTGCAGCAGTAACGCGGAAAGGAGTGCTTATGAAAGATCAGGATTTATTTAAAATGGCGAAACAGGAAAAGATGATACTGCCTGAGTCATTGGAGAAAAAGATAGATGACATACTTGTCAGTTTGCCTAAAAAACATAGAGTTTTCAGGATGACATGGAAAAAATCAGTCGTTCTTGCGGCGGCGTTAGTTGCTATGTTTTCCATTACGGTGACTGCAGCGGTCAAGGCATGGCAGCAGCGTATGGAAGCAATGAACGAGCAGGAAATGGAAGAATATTTCCTACAGCAATATACAACAAAAATTGGTGTTGACAATTATAACCGCCCTTATATGGACACGGAAAAGACACGTATGAAGGAACTTAGCGCCTCTTATGAAAACGGAGAGTTTCCGAACGGATTGCTCACCATGATTGATACGCCGGAGGAATATAAGGGAAAGGGCGTGGCGTTTTATGGAGAGACAACAACATTTTTCTTTCCGGACAAAGAGATGAGTGACGAAGAACTGCTGCAGATAATTGACTTTATGTATAAGAGAGATTACAGCTTACAGGCAATGAATGAGAAAATAGCGGCGGGAGAGAGCGCTTTTCCGGAAGAGGAAATTGTCAAAGAGAAGGAAAAGGACATTGAAGCAACGGATAGCTCCATCCTGCAAAGCAACGCTGTTTATGACCCGGCGCAGGAGCTGACGATTCCTTATACGGGCGATTTGGAAATTCGTTATATGGCAATGGGACAAAACTGTCTTTTCCTGACAGGCTGGAATGCGATTCATACGATGGAAATAGGCAGCAGTAATTCAAAGCTTTTCTTTGATGATTTTGAAGTAAAGACCGATGTGACCGCCTTGTATCAGGATAAAAAGGGCGATATCTACATTGCATTAATGGAACTCACGTACGGAGAGAACTACAGTGCTATTATAGCAGGTGAGAAGTATAAAAAATCCCTCTGGATTCTGAGTGCGGAGGGCAGTGTCAAAAAGAAGATTGATTTATCTTCCTATAAAGATGAGATGTACGGTATGGTCAGCAGAATGGTAGTGGACGATGAGGGATATATTTATATGCGGGGAAGCGGTATGAAAGATATTTTGATGGTATTTGACAAAGACGGAAATTATGTTAAAAATATCACTTCCGACTTAAATACCGTATATATGCCTCATCCGCTGGCAGGTTTGGGAATCGGTAAGGACGGCAGAGTTTATACACAGGTAGATGCGGGAGATGCCAAGACGAACATCAGCATGGGAATCGCAGCTGTCAATCTTGAAAAAGGCGTGTTAGAGGATATTCGTCTGGATATTGTACCGGAAGGAACCATTATGCTTGATATTGTTGCGCCGGGTGCCGATACGGATTTCGTATTATGGGGATATGACGGTATCTTTACTTATAATATGGGAGAAAAAAGTGCGGTAAATATACTGCCCGCATATGAAGCACCGTGTACTTGGGAGGGCTGTGAATACTGTGCGCTGCCGGACGGCAGGATTGTGTTCCTTGACTGTACCGAGTATCGTACAGAGGGTGAGCAGGCGTACCGCATTCCGGAAAAAACATGTTTTTATTATAAATCAGGCTTGCGGAACGGCAGATAATCTTTTAAGGAAAGAGGTTGGAGAAATTATTTCTTCAGCCTCTTTTTAAAACTCTATTGACATGCTGCAAAAAAAGAGATATAGTTAGTCTGCTAACGAAAAACTTAGCAGACTAACTTTTATAAAAGGAGGCAGGTGTAAATGGAGTATACCAGAATGCTTGGCTTTGAGCTGAGGATGATTCACAATCAGACAAAAGAAATTGTCAGGAAATCACATCCTGTTACGGATAAACCACCGTTAACGCAGTTACAGGCCGGTATAATGGCTTATTTGTTCCGCAATCAGGAAAAATCCATCTGTCAGAAACATATAGAAGAGAGATTCAATATTTCCGGCGCAACCGTATCCAACACGCTTCAGGTCATGGAGAAGAACGGTCTGATTATCAGGAGCAGCATGGACGAAGATGCAAGACTGAAAAGGATTACCATGACGCAGACTGCATTGCAGGATCATATGCGGGTAGAAGAACATATGCAGATGATGGAGCGGAAAATGCGTGAAGGAATGAGTGATGCGGAGCAGGAGGAACTGTTCAGACTGCTTGCGGTTGTTCGTGACAATATGGAAAGGATGAGCAGGGAACTGAGTTAAAAAAGTATATTTTTCACCACAAATTTAGAAAGAGAGGAGAATTACATATGGTGTTAAAAACATTAGGTGCACAGGTAAAGGAATTTAAAAAAGATTCTTTTATGACGCCTGTTTTTATGATATTGGAAGTGGTCATGGAAATGATTATTCCACTCATGATGGCGTCTATTATTGACAAAGGTGTGAACGTAGGAGATATGAATCATGTTTACCGTATGGGCGGCTGTATGATACTGGCGGCGATAGCAGGT
>CAMWMM010000127.1 GCA_947175285.1 uncultured Lachnospiraceae bacterium | reverse complement strand
CACTCATCTGCTAACCGTTCAAGAAGCTGTGTATCGGAATCTCTTCCCACTGCTATGGTAGACAGCGTGATTCCCTCTGCGGTATAATCATTTATCACATCCTGAAAATTAGCTGTCTCTCCCATGCCATCCGTCAAAAGCACGACGTGCTTAATGGACGCCTCACTTTCCGAAATTGCCTCACACGCCTCCAAAAGCGCAGGCTTAATGGTTGTTCCGCCCCCTTCGTTAATGTGCGTGATTGCATCCTTGATGGCTGCTTTATCATCCGCCTCTCTAAGCTCCACCTGCCACGTATACTGATCGTCAAAGGTCAGAACACCTACATAGTCCGAATCTCTCAGATTATCCACCGCCACCGTAGCAGCTCTGATGGCAATATCCAGATTACTGACACCATAATCCATAGACTCACTAATCATACTGCCTGAATGATCAATGACCATAACCATAGCCATGGAAGGAATCTCATTTATATTTCTTGGCTGCATATCTACCGGAAGCACTGTCTCAAGCACCGTATCCCGATATCCGCCCAGTGCAAAGCTTTCCTCACCGCCGCAGCAGACAAAACCGCACCCGTAATCTTTCACATAAGTCTCCAGATTCTCCAGAAAGCCGACAGGCAGCTCATCAATATAGGTGTCTGCTATAATAACAGCCTTATAAGCTAACATAGCATTGATATTGTCCGGTGCATTCAAAGCGGAAACTACATGATAGTCACAGCCTGCCGCATTCAGCACGGAAACAAATTCCGAAATATTAGTGCCCTGCCCGGAAATAAGCAGAATCTTAGGTGCAGCCTCCACAACGGAATAAGCGCTGAAAGAATCATTCTCCGGACAGGTATCCCCCGGCGCCTGTACCTGAACCCTGAGATTCTCCATAACGCCGCTGTCCGTATCCGCATCAACCTGTGCACTGAACACAAAACGATTGCTCCCCTTGTTTAAATGAACACTGTTTGACGCTGTCCGTGTACTTCCATTATAAAGCGATATAACTGCGTCCGTATCATAATTGCTCTCCACCAGTACGGTGATGGAATACTTATCTCCGGGATGCAGATAAGAAGGAAGGCTCACGTTTTCAATATAAGTATCCGGCGTCTCCTCATCCTCATAAAGCAAGGTCAGAAATTCTACTCTGCTCGCAGAAAGCGCCTGTCCCATGCGCATTATATCTCCTCTGGTTTCTTTCCCGTCTGTGAGCACTACCAGCCTTCCACTGTAATCTCCCGGAATCAATGTAAGCGCTTTGGAGATGGCTTCCTCAAAATTCGTTGCCTTTTTCTCCGGCACCGTCAGCAATCCCCCATAACGCCCTTCCTCTGTCAGAAACTGCTCCACCAGTGTATTATTTCCAAACGTCACTATGCCATAGGCATTGCCTGCGGGCATTTTTGCAATAGCGGACTGTAAATATTTATCCGCCTCATTAAGATGCTCCTCATTACTATCGGATAAATCCACCATAAAAACAGTAGCGGTACGGCTGCTGCCAAGCTGTATCTGTATCCCAAAAAACGCCAGCGCCACACACACAGCCACTGCCCCTCTCACGACCAGATAAAACTTTCCTCTGTAACGCATCTGGCGCACATAGACAATCCATTCCACAACCAAAAACACAAATGCCAGCAGCAAAAAAAGATTTCTCACTGCCTGCTTCACTTTCTGCCGTTTCATATTTCCCGTGTCACCGACGCAGTCCGCAGTTTCCCTGCCGTCCGACTCCGTAGCGGTCTGAAAACGCACCACATAGGTTTCCAGATGCTCCTCATTTCCTACCTGATACAGACCTGCCTTTCCGGGATGTGCATCAAACGCAGGGTCATCCGGTTCCGCCCAAGGCTGCAAAACAATTTCTTCCCCGGCATAATAAACATTTTCCGCAAGCCATGAGGTGTCTGTCAAATAAACCATGGCATTCGCAAGAAAAACCGGGAATTCCGCCCGTAACGGGAAATCTGACTCCCGTGGGTCAAATCCCACTACGACCTCTTTAATGCCATCCAGTTCTCTGTAATAGCCCACGCATTTTCCATCGTACTCCAAAAAGCTCTCCGCTCCTTCCGGAAGCGCAAAGCAGTAAGCAGTATTCACCCCTATGGTAAATCCGGACAATCCGGCGGTCAGGCTGCAATCCTTCATATTCAATACAACATTGTCCAGTGTCTCTACAGCCTCTTTTTCAAAGCCGCCGAAAATCAGACGGTTTTTGCCTTCCGCCCCCGGAATCTGTCCCGCATCATAAATCACCACATTATAACCATCCAAAGCATCTGTGTCAGCTTTGGCAATGCTCTCACCCGTAATGGCAAAGTATGCCTTTTCAATAAAAATATTTCCCTCTCCAACAAGAAGTCCATTCACCTGATGTTTCGGACTCTTCACCGCTTCCGAAACATTATCCGCATTAAGGCTGTCGCTGTCTCCTCCGTCAAAAACAATGCCGTCAATACAGGCCTTTAATGTCTGTCCCTGCCAGTCCACCTGTTCAAACAAACAGAATGCGCTCTCCGAAGGTGCAAGCTGCATCTGCTTTAAGGCAATGAGATTCTCCCCCTCGTCATACAGACTGACATCAAAGGAAGCTTGTCTGCCGCTGTAATTGACCATGCTCACCATAACATCATAAGTTCCGTCATCCCGCAGCGTGAATACGGTATATTCATTTGCCACATTGGACGTGACCCCGCCGAACACACGAAGTTCCTTCTCTGCGCTGCCATACAGTTCTTCAAAGTCTGATGCGCCTGCGCCGTCCGTATAGACAATCAAATCCGCCGCGTTTTCCGCATCATCCCCCATAAGCGCATCCAACGTTTGCTGCGCCTGTGCAAGATTTCCGCCGCTGTCACTGCAGTCAATCTCATTAAGCACCCGAACCAGGCTGTCCGCATCTGTCATGTCTACTGCCAGAAGCCTTGTTCCCAGAGCATCCGCTGTCACGATAGAAAAACAAGTGTTATTTGATGTCCTCACATACTCGCACGCCTGCGCCACAGCCTCTTCCAGACGGGTTACTCCTGAATCCGTCATATGCTGCATACTTCCGCTGGTATCGAAAAGCAGTATCTTTCTTCCGCCGCTTTGCCCCTCTGCCTTGATAAAAGGCGACATCAGTGCAACTACCAAAAGTATGGTAATCAAAATCTGCAAATACATGAGGATATTGTGCACGAATTTCTCAAAAAAAGTTTTTGCCTGCTCGTTTTTCAACAGTTTCTGCCAAAGAAGATTGGAAGATATCAGATAATCCTCTCCCTTGGGCTTTAGCAGATATAAAATTATAATAATCGGAACCGCTGCCAGAAAAAACAACGGCCATAAGCTCTCAAATATCATATAACATCCTTAAATCCTGAAAAATCAGTTGATAAATATCCGTTCCGGTACTGCATATCGCGTAGAATGCTCCCGCTCCTGCGCATTCCCGACGAAGTTTGTCCGTAAATTCCTGCAAAGCCTTCTCATATGTCCGGATACTTCCGGCATCCAATGTAAGACGCAGGGTACTTTGATCCTCCATATCGATCAGATTCCGTGTACCCGTCAGTTCTACGGAAAGCTCCTCTTTCGCCAATACATGCAATAATATGGTTCTTTGCTTTCTGTAATTTAGAAAACGCAGCAGCTTTTCCAGTGTCTCCTGCTCCTGATCCAGAAATGTCTCCTGCAAAAAATCGCTGATTAAAATAGTCACGCCCGGTCCTTTCACGGGAAGCTCGCTGACAGCTTTTGCAATATCCACCGTTCCCTCAAAGCTGCACTGCTCTAACCAGTCTGCAATCCGAGGTAAGGCTCTTTTCCCGCCCTTTGCCGCAAAAGGCTGATGCATCCTGTTCATATCATAGAGTACAACACGATCCATGTCATTTAACCCCATATAAGAAAAAGCTGCCGCCAGCATACGGGCAAGCTCACTCTTTTTCTTTTCTCCATACTCCATGGAAGCGCTGGTATCAATCAGGATTGAAACGACCGCCTCTTTTTCCTCCATATATTCTTTCACATAAAGCCTGTCCAGACGTCCATAGGCATTCCAATCAATACGGCGGATATCGTCTCCCGGCATATACTCCCTGAAATCCGAAAATTCCATGGAAGAACCTTTCTGTATGGATTTACGGTTTCCGGTCAGATTCATGGAAGTTCTATGTCCCATAACCAGCCGAAGCCTTGACAGTTTATCAAAAAATGCAGCGTCCAATATCATAACTATCCGTTAACTCCTATCTGCCTGTCAAAGCCGTTTTTGCATCCAAAATCCTTGTAATGACATCATCCTCGGTAATTCCTGCGCTGATGGCGTCAAAGCCCAGAATAATCCGATGTCTGAGCACAGGATATGCGGCTTCCTTCACATCCTGAAACGAAACATTAAAGCGCCCTTCAAAAAATGCCTTCGCCCTGGCTGCACGGATTAACGCCTGCGCCGCTCTGGGACTTGCTCCTTCTCTGATATGCGGATTCGGAACGTGAGTCTCCATAACGATCTCCAGCAGATAATCCATCACCGCATCGGCAATAGGAATCTGATTTACCAAGGCTCTTGCTGCCAGAAGTCCCTCGCTGTCCATCTGCTTTTCAATGACAGGTTCCTCACTCCCTTCCGTGAGTGCAACAATCCCCTTTAGCTCCTCTCTGTCGGGAAACCGTACTAACAGCTTAAACATAAAGCGGTCTAACTGAGCCTCCGGCAAAGGATAAGTTCCCTCGTTTTCTATAGGATTCTGGGTTGCCAGCACAAAAAAGGGTTCATTAAGCACATGGCTGACATTGCCCACCGTTACCGTATGCTCCTGCATTGCCTCCAACAGCGCCGACTGGGTTTTAGGTGTGGCACGGTTAATTTCATCCGCCAGAATCAAATTGGCAAAAACCGGACCCGGCTCAAAGGAGAAGGAACTGCCCTGTTCATTCTTTATAATAATATTCGTACCGGTCACATCGCTTGGCATCAAATCCGGAGTAAACTGAATTCTTTTAAAAGACAAATCAAAAACCTTGCCAATCGTACTGACCAGCCTTGTTTTACCCAATCCCGGCATACCTTCTAAAAGCACGTTTCCTCCTGTAAGCATCGCCAGTATAACCTGCCTGATAATCTCACTCTGTCCGATGATTCCCTTTTGTATTTCTCTTTCGCATGCAATCATCCGCCCTGCCATATATGCCGGGTCTTTTAATCTGCTTTTATCTAACTCAGCCATATCCCTATCGCCTCCCTGTTTATTGTTTTCTAATTATTAAAACTTGAGAAATATTCTTTTATAATGTCTTCCATACCGCTGGGATAACGGTCTGCGGCAATCCCCTCATAAGCGTTCTGCTCATAGCTGCTTATCACTTGTTCATAGGATGTGTGCTCCCCTTCCCAGTTCAACCCGTTCTGTGCACGAAAATATTCGGAAAGTTCATGACTTCCGGCATTTCCCGTGAGATTCCCGCTGTCTGCAACAGCATTGGGAACGCTGACATAATCATGCGGCGTACTGCTGCTTCCGGTTCCTCTGCCGTTTCCGGAACCACTGTCTTCCCCCTGCCCGTTCTGACCGTTCCCGGTACCTTCTCCGCTTTGACCGTTTCCGGCGCCTTCTCCTTCCTGTCCGCTTCCGTCACCGGAGCTTCCCTGTTGACCTGTTTGGTCATCAGAGCTTCCCTGCCCTGTGTCGGAACCATCGCCCTTTGCAAGTCCCGTATCACGCATCTTCTTAAGCTGATTCTCCACTTTCTGCATAGCGTCCGCCGATGCAATCGAAACTCCCGCACCGTTTTGTATATCCTGCGCGATATCCTGTATGATATCAGATAATTGGTCACTCATATTTTCATATCTATAATCCAGCTTCTGAGACGCCGCTGCCAACATCTCCTCCGAAACCGCCTGCTGATACTCTGAAAGCGAGGATTCAAGGCTCTCTATCATCTCTTGAAGCTCCTCTTTTTGCTCCTCCGTCAAATCCTCTTTCGCAAGTTCTTCCAGAGCTTCCATAAACTCTTCTATTTCATCCTCTTTCTCCTGTGCCTCTTCCTTCACTCTATGAAGTTCTCCGGCACGGTCTTTTGCCGCAGAAGAAAGCAGGGAAAGTCCCACTGAAACCACAAGCAGCATAAAAAGCAAAGCAGTCCTTTTAAGGGAAGGCATGAGGGGAATTTGAATCCTGTCCTTATTCTCCCTTAACCTTTTCATGGCGTCTTCTCTCTGAAGCCCGACAAATGTCCCCTCTTTATCAAGGTTTTCATAAGCCGTAACAATCCGCTCCTCAAAACCAAAGCCATCCATCCTCAGAGCCGCCTGCTCCATAGTTGTCTGCTTTACAAACATCACCACGAGCACTGACATCTCAGCAAGAAGCAGCGCCAGCATCGCATAGAGGTTTACATAATACATCGGCATAAAAAACGCCGCAGCCTGAAAAAGAATCCCTGCCCCAGCACCAATGCTAAGTGCGAAAACCGACTTTTTCAAAAAATCCGCCATATTCATCCTGCGCCTATAGGCTCGTATTATTTTCAGAAATTCTCTCTTTTCCATGCTGATACCCATACCTTTCCTCAGCCGCGTCTTTTGCCTGATGAAGAATGCATCGGATTGACCTTCCATGCTGCTACAAGTAAAAACAGGATAGACATTAAGAAAATACATGCGGCAGATAAAAACATCCATGTCTTACCCTGGGATAAATAATAAGTCAGAAAACCCACTTCATCAGTTGAAAGACGAGAGCCTTCCGTTCCAAAAAGCGATTCACCTGACATAAGCTGCATAAAGAATTCCTCATAGAATATGATGGGATTAAACAATAATAACAGCATAGTTTCACCCACGTTTTCCGCCTGCGTCCAAATCAGTTTTAGCAGCATAGGAAGAAACGTCAATCCATAAATAACAATATAAAATACATAAGATAATATAACAGCCGTTACAGACCGCCTACAGAGGGCTGAGCAGAGGATTCCGATACTGCCCGAAAGCAGCGACAGCAGTATAATAGTTAATACAAAGTAAAACAAATAACTCCAGCTAAGACCTCCCGCCACAAACGCTAACGCCATAATCGGCATTCCAGCTGCCACAAAAAACAAAATACGCAATATCGCAGACATTACCTTTCCTAATACAATGGAAAAAGGCGACATGCATGTAGTTAACATAATATCAAATGTCTGCCGCTCCTTTTCACCTGAAATTGCAGAAGCTGTCATAACAGGTACAATCAATGCAACAATACACACCTGCGCAACGGCAAGCACAGGAAACAAATAAATCAGATAGCCATAGATATTACCGTTGCTGTAAAAGCTGTTACTCTCCCCCTGTATGACTGACAGCGCCAGAATAAAAGTCATTGCCAGCACCGCCTCATAGGCAAACAATCCCCAGCTTATACGCATACTGCGGGCTGCTACCTGTAAATCTTTTTTTACAATAGGATTCCATCGTAGTTTCACTGCGCGCCACCTCCCGTCAACTGCATGAATAAGGATTCCAGACTGCCTTCCTCCCTGTAGAATCCCGCCAAAACAACCTGATTTTGAATCATAAGTCCGATAAGCGCACTGATTGCCTCATCTGTGCCGTCAAACAAAATAATGATTTCATCTTCCCTGACAGACTCTATCCGTACACCCACCTGTTCCTTTAAAATCGTTACGGCGCTTTCCCTGCCGGAAGCAATCTTGATATGCACCCTTTTTCCGTCCGGTATCTGCTTCATAATATCTTCAATTCTGCCTGCCGTAATCAACTGCCCATGGTTCATAATTCCAATACTGTTACACATCTCCGAAAGTTCCGAAAGAATATGGGAACTAATCACAATCGTCTTTCCCATGGAGTGAAGGTTTTTCAGTAATTCTTTCATTTCCACCCTGGCTCTTGGATCAAGACCGGAGCTTGGCTCGTCTAAAATTAACAGTCTGGGGTTGTGCAGCAGCGCCCTTGCCACGCAGAGACGTTGTTTCATCCCGCGGGAGAGCGTGTCCACATAAACCTCCCTTTTATCCGAAAGATTTACCAGTTCCAGCAAATCATCTGTCAGTTTGGCAATATCGCGGGAATACATTCCATACATGGAGCCATACATATCCATATATTCCCGCACCTTCAGATTGTCATACACGCCGAAAAAATCGGGTACATAACCAATCATCCTTTTCATCTCTTTACTTCCCACAGCCGCTGCCGTGCTGCCAATCCTTACCGTACCGCTGCTTGCCCGTAACAACCCGCAGACAATCCGTATTGTAGTCGTCTTTCCCGCGCCGTTCGGCCCTACGAAGCCAAACAAATCCCCCTCGGGAATATGCAGCGACAAGTGATTCACTGCCATAAAAGAGCCATAATTTTTTGTCAAATCATTAATATACAGCATACTAATACCATTGCCTTCCTCTATTGAACCGCATAGAGACATCCATAAGATACCTCGCTGCAATTATCGTCTACCGCTTTATCCCAGTCCTCAGTCACCCCGAAAATTATCGTCATGTTCGGTTCTTCCATAGAATATGACAAATTGATTCCTATACCCAAAGCAGTCAGGATATCCACATCGCTCGCATTTTTGCTATTCTGAACTTCCCGCAAAAAGTTATAATAATAGCCATACATGCCATGATAGTACCCACCGCTATAATTATTGTCATATACCATTTCCGTTTCATCCAGCTTAACTTCCGCTCCTGCCGGAAGATTTTTATAAATATATACATCCTCCCCCATGCTCACAGCAAAATATTTAAAATCCCTTCCGGTTTCATTGGTAACTGTTCCACTGATACCTTGCTGCCCATTATATTTCAAATCGCCGTAAATACTGCCCTTTTCCGGCTCCCTGACAATGCCTGCCTGAAAATGACCGTCTTCGAAACCAACAGATGGATTCATACCAAAGAAAAGTTCGTCTCCTTCCTTCCGGATGCGGTAGTAATAATTTTCTTTATTACCGCCATAATACATGTCCTGTAAAGGTCCTGCATATTCATATCCTTCTGCCAGCCGAAGGTCCCACTCTTTGTGTCCGGCATCATAGCAGCGCAGAAAAGTCCGGGCCTTTCCCCCACCGGCAAGATTCTCTATCGTTACGGAATATACATGGGTATTCACTACCTCAAATCCTCTTCCTGCCCAATATACCAAAAGGATTCCCATAAGCGTCGTTACAGGCACTGCAATCCAGTAGAAATCCCGTTTCTTTACGGAACGTAAAATCAGGTACAGAATGGGACCTACAAAAATCACATAAAGGATTACAATCCATTTCAACCCGCCAAACTGCAGTTGGTTGCCGCCATTTCCCAAATTGCGGCACAAATCCTTGAAATAGTACATATTGTCATAGCTATAAGCATATTGTCCTGACATGTAAGCAGAATTTGCATAATTATTAACTTGGTAGAGCATATTCTCTACGAAATAATTCTGCCAATCATAATCAACGTCAGTCTTCGCCACTTCCGAAAGAGAATAGGGCAGGATTTCCACAGCGCCGTTCCCCTGAGAACATATCAGACCTAAGCCGACATATCCTTCATCATATTTACCGCCCACATCCCTAAGTTCCGCCATATGAAGCTGTGATATATCCACATAATCGCTGTAGGAGTACGACCCTTCTCCCGGTTCATCGATTTTAACGCATTGTATTTCCAAATCATCAAAGCCTGCCAATACCTCTTCGGCATTTTCTCCGGTGCCGATAATCATCATTCCTCCATTATCTATCCATTGTCTGATATCTTCTAATACCTTATCCGACAAAACACCGGTGTTATAGCTGTCAATTACCAGAAAATTTAAAGCGTCCAGAGATTCTGACAGCTTGTCCTGATTCAGTTCCTCCAGCCTTATGGGGTAATTCCTGCCATCATAATAAAGTTCATTTCCTCCCATATCCAGATAAGTTAACGACAGATATTCATCGCTCAGGATTCCCATTGTCAGGACACTCGCTACGGTCTGCAAAAGCCTGCCAAACTCCTCCTGTGCCGCCTTCTCCCCATTTTTATCCAAAAGAGTTACCTGAACCACCCCATCCGTATGCTCCAGACCGTCTTTGGGCACTCTGACCACAAACTGCTTCGTACTGCCTTGCGGCAGGGATAACTCAGTATCATAAGCACAGTTATTATAATAGCTCTCAGTCATCCTCAGCCGCACGGTTCCTTCCCAGTCCTGTCCCTGATTTTCAACTTTTAACTGAATTTCATAAACCTCCTGAGTGGATGGAAGCATCTTTGCATCAATGATAAATGTCTGCTCCTCTGCTCTGACTGTCATGCATGTTCTTCCCATGCATAC
>CAMWMM010000126.1 GCA_947175285.1 uncultured Lachnospiraceae bacterium | reverse complement strand
TGATAAAGATGCTGTCCGGTTCCTGATGAAACCTGCTGCCGTCTGCAAATTTATATTCTGCTTTTATTCCGTCGATTGCCGCGAAGAAATAGGTATCGCCTGTTCGGCATAATGGCTGTGTTGTTGCATATTCGAGCAGATTGCCTGACAAATCCATATGAAAAGGCAGAAAAAAACTTATATCTCCGCAGATGTCAATCGGAGAAAATTGCACTTTTCCTGTATCAATAACCACGTCATGTATGTCTTTCATTTTTGCTGACCGCTGATAGTGGTTGATGAATACAAATCCACTGTTCCCGTCCGTACGCATACAATATCTTAATGACGACAAATCATACGATGATACATCATACGCTGATATATCATCGGCGGTAATATTTGCTTTCGATTCTACTGCTTCCATAGGGGCAAGAATATCGCCAAAATCGTTGACAAACATGTGAAGCATATTTATGAGGCGGTACTGTTCCCGTATTTCTCCGTATTCTGAAATCGGAGCCTGAAAATCATAGGAGAGTATGGAATAGTCATTGGGATAGCCCGTTGCCTTTGACTCATTGAGCGTAGATAACCTGCCGATTTTGTTTGTGCCGCCTTTATACATATAATAGCCGACAAGATTATTTCCGGAACCAAGTTTCACAAGCGAAAGCGCATAAATATCCATACCGTTTATCAGCGGACGTCTGTGGTGTGTTACCTGCATGCCGCCGCCCAGTTCACATGTTGCAAACGGATATCTCCCATAGGGCAGCCGCCAGCCGTCCTCGTCAGTATCGGTGATAAGGTCTTCTCCGATTGCGGAGTCATTTCTGTTTTTATTGAATACATAATGCGTTGAGAGCGGGAGCTGCTCTATACTGTCTGCCCATGGCGCTTCGGGATATGCTCCGAACACGGGAACAACATCATCAACAGGAATTTTCGCACCGTATGCGCTGTTCCATCCTGTTACCGTATAGATTGGCGCTTGAAAACCTATGTTCAGCGCAAGTTCTTTTAAGGCGAGCAAATGCTCCGCATTATCCACAAGTTCATTTTCAAACTGGATGCCGATAATATTTCCGCCGTCTGCATAAAATAAGCCCTGTACCTGTTCATAAATTTTTTCGTACCATATACGCACTTTTGCCATATACTCGCTGTTGTTATCGCGCAGTTTATATGGCTTATGCAAAAGCCAATCCGGAAGTCCGCCGTTTCTGCATTCGCCATGCGCCCACGGACCGATACGAATGAAAACATCAAGTCCGGCACGCTGCGCATCTAAAATAAACTGACGAATGTCCCTGTCGCCTGTAAAATCAAATGTACCCTCTGTTTCCTCATGATAAATCCAAAACAAATAAGTTGCAGCGACTGTAATACCGCCTGCTTTCATTTTGCAAAGTTCACGATACCAGTTATCCCGGCTGTCGCGGACAAAATGGTATTCGCCCATGACGCCAATCCATGGTTTTCTGTCTCGCAAAAAATACAGACTTGTAACATCGATCCGTTTTCCAGACGGATTTTCTCCGCCCATATTAAGGTGATTAGTTAGTATTTCCGATTTTTGATAGTCTTTGAAGTCCCACATGGCATTTATCAAGTTCGAGTCCTTTCTTAGCGTATTCTTGCGCCTTTTTGTTATCGCCCTTACCAAGATAGCCGAGCGCCGCCATAAAAAAACAATGTACTTTGTTTTTCTTGTTTAAGTCTGCATCAAAAATAAGAAAATCAGGAAGCGATACGGCAAAATAGTCAATTTTAATTTCATCATTCATATGCGAGTCGGCATAGTCAATAAATGTTTCAAACCGCATATTTGCCGTTTTTTCATCACCAAGCGCTTTTATTGCCATTGCCGCATAATACATCATTTCCGGCGGTTGGTCATTGTAATACATGGCTGAAGATAAGGCAAACTCACCTCTTGCGGCTAACTGATATGCCTTTTCCGATTTTTCCTTATCATCATACAGACCGCCCAGCATATAGTAAATATCATTGTCAAGATTGCCGATTAGCTTCCCTTCTCCAAGGTTGTGCGGATAGATAAGTGCCTTTTCCAAAAATTCGACAGCTTTTGCTTTTTCGGCTGTCTGCGCCATATTCATAAGCGAGATTCTGTACTGCGCCGGTATCTTGCCTTCGCCGCCTTCCCACGGATGGAAGTTGTGGTTCATAATACGGTTATATGCGTTTTCATATTCGCCGTTCATATTCAGAAGCGTGATATATTCCGTATATAAATCATCACGCTTTTCAAGAAGTCCGGCGTTGGCATTCATATTGTCAAGACGCTCGGATAATGAATAGTTGAGCGTTTTATAAAGCGAATCCAGTTCAAAAAATACGCGGGCATCCGTTTTGTCCATATGAAAAGCTTTTTCCATTGCATTTTTTGCTTTTTCGGAGTCATGCATTTTATTGTAATAGGCAAGCGATAAATTTCTGCACACTGTCGGAAGATTGATTTTGTCCGCGCAGCTTTCCCACAAGGATATGCTTTCCTCAAAACGACCTTTATCGTAAAACAGATTGCCGAGATAGTAAGCTGCATAGTTTCCGCCGTTTTCTACCGCTTTTTCCAGTACTGCGATATCTTCCAGCCGGTTTGGAAAACAGTAAAGTGAGCTGCTGCTTTCCGCTTTATCCAGTTCTGCTTTGTCGCCTGTACATGCATATCTGTAATAATGTACCATTGGCTCGTCATCGTTTGGCGCAAGAGAAAGAATTTCATCCGCTTCCTTGTATAGTCCTGCCACAATATAACCAAGTGCAAGCTCAATATAGTTGTGATTATCGCCGCGCATAACTGCTTTCAGTTCGTCAAAGCCGTCTTCTGTAAGTTTATATAATTCATAGCGGCAGCCGTGGTCAAGTGCGTCTATTTTCTTTGTTTCCTTCGCAAAAATAATGGCTTCTTCTTTTTTGCCCATGAGACGCAGGAGTGCGGTTTTTAATAACCTGGCTTTTAAATTGTGCATTCCTTTTACAAGTGATTTCTCAATATAGCCAAGCGCTTCCCCATAATCCCCTCTGGCTGAAGCAAGGCAGGCAAGCTGATAAAACGCTTTGTCCTGCATATTTCCGTCCCATGCGGCTTTATAAAAAGCGTCAAATGCATTTTGGACTTCGCCGATTGCTTTTAATGCAAGACCAAGATTAAAATATGGCTCACAGTCATACGGATTCGGATTTTTCCAAGTGGAAGCCTTCACGGCGGCATTGAAATATTCAATGCTCTCTTCAAATCTGCCTTTGTTATATAAATACTTTCCGTAGCCGTTATTCAGACGGATATCCGAGGCGTCACGTTTTAATCCCTCCAAATAATAGGGTTCCGGCGAGTATGTGGCGTGACGGTACTGTTCCAAATGAGTTGCCGCCAGAAACAGCTTTTCTGTTGTTTCCAGTTTTTCAGGTGCGGGAATTTCCTCCGCAGGCGATGGAACAGGCTCGCTTGTTTTTACGGGTGTACAGGAGAGGATTTCCTTTCCGTCTTTTTTAACTGCGCATACAATTTGTTTATTTATGGTATCCGCAGAAATGCTCGTTTTCCATACTTCGGCTGTTTTTAGATTGAGTGTGCCTGAATAGATGGTTTCTCCGTCCGCAGTTACTTCTACATCTGCATTTATTCCGGACGGCGTATAGAAGATAAGGTCTATTCCGGCATCTTTGATTGTCATGTTGACGGCAGCATCTAAGGAAGCATTCGCTATTTCGCCGACTGCTTTATAGGGCATGAAATATTGAACAAAAGTCTTTTCTTCATAAGGCTTTAAGTATGTAAAATCAGGCTGGTTGTCCGTAAACATACCTGTCATAAGTTCGATATACGGACCATTTTCATCTGTCAGATTTCTGTCCCATGCCTGTCCGAAATCGCCGTTTCCCCAAGTCCACTGTTTTTTCCCAGGTGAAACATGATGGTCGGCAATATGAAGAAGTCCCGCCTGTTTTTGGTAATCATAGTTGCCGATAAAATTAAAATCGCTGTGATATGCCATATAGGAGGTCGGAACAGGAATATTTTTATAACGTGAAATGTCTGTGCCCGGAGCATAGTTCACTTTGTAATATTCACCATCGGCAATCGGAAATTTCGATACCGCACGTTTGCCGTGATCCATTACCGCGTGGACATCAGGCGGAAAGATGGACTGTGTATCATCGTTTACCGCAACGGCAGGATTCGCCCACCACAAAAATGTCTGAGGTCTGTCCGTCGGATTATACACCTGACCTTTTATTTCCAGATATGCTTTGTCAGGATAAACGGTAAATCCCGTCATCCCCTTTGTGTGGAACATCTTCTCCGTTTCCCCAACCCATACGGTAACGGAGCCGTCCGTATTTTCTTCTATGGTGTAGTCAACCGCATCAAATGTTGACGGTCTGTGGTGCTGCGGCCAGTTAAACTCAATACCGCCGCTGATCCAAGGCCCTGCAAGACCGACAAGTGCGGGTTTGATGACCTCATTATAGTAGACTGCATCATAGCCGTTTGTTTTGTCATAAAGACGCTGGATTCTGCCGCCGATTTCGGGCAGTATCATAACAAGGATGTAATCATTTTCAAGGAAGACGGCATTGTATTCTTTATCTGTTTTGGTATCGGAAACGCCCTCGCATACCGGGTGGGGATAAACGCGTCCGCTTGAGCCCTGATAAACACGTTTTTCAAGAAACATCGGATTTTTGTCATAGTCCGCAATCTCGTAGGTAGGTATGGTTACTTTTTCCTGTCTTAGAATGACTTTATTCATAGTTAGAAGCATGCTCCTTTCTTGTTTTTCAAAATTCATTTGATATTAAGAATATAGTTTATTCTACCATTTTCATATTCTATCTGAAAGGTATTAAATATTTTTTAAAGATTTTGTTGACAATTTGTAAAAAGGTGCTATAATCATAACATATTATTCCTATTGAATAAGTAGGATTAGGAGGAGACAAGTGATAAAATTTGAAAATTTGAGCAAAACCTTTCAGAGCAGAGATAAAGACTGTGAAGCGTTAAAGGAAATAAACCTTGAAATCAAAGCAGGGGATATATATGGAATTATCGGATACAGTGGCGCGGGAAAATCCACGTTGGTAAGAATGATTAATGCACTGGAGAAACCCACAAGCGGAAAGGTATTTGTGGATGATAAGGATTTGGGTTCCTTAGGAAATAAGGAATTGAGACTGCTTCGCAAAAAGATTGGCATGATTTTCCAACAGTTTAATCTGCTGGAATCGAAAACAGTTTTTGATAATGTGGCGATTCCGCTAAAACTCAACGGTGTTCCAAAGAAGGAGATTGAAACCAGAGTAGAGGAATTATTGGAGTTTGTGGAGTTATTGGATAAGAAGAATGCTTATCCGGGGCAGTTGTCCGGAGGTCAGAAGCAGAGAATAGGGATTGCCAGAGCACTTGCCACAAACCCGTCCATTCTTCTCTGTGATGAGGCAACAAGCGCTCTGGATCCGAAGACAACAGATTCCATTCTGGAATTGTTAAAAAAGATTAATGAGACATTACATATAACTATTGTGATTATTACCCATGAAATGCATGTGATTCAGAAAATCTGCAACAGAGTTGCGGTGATGGATTACGGCGAAGTGGTGGAGACGGGAGAGGTTATCAAAGTCTTTGCAGATCCGAAGACGGAAATTGCAAAACATTTTGTTAAGAATCTGATACATGACACCATTCCGGAACCGTTAATTGAAAGTATCCGAAGTGAAAAGAGAAATGGGAGAATCCTTCGTATTAAACTGGAAAATGACGATAAGACGGAGCCGCTTCTATGGGCAATTAATAAGAAATTTGATGTGGAAACCAATATTTTATATTCCACTATCAATGTAATACAAGGAAAAGTAATAGGTATTATGCTGGTACATTTCATTGGATTGGACGAGGAGATTGAAAAGGCGGAAAAATATATTCTCAGCGAAAACGAGGAGTACAGGGAGGTTGAATTAGTATGATAGAAGAATTTTTGGGAATTACCACGGAAAAATTAATAAGGTCGGGCTGGGAAACACTTTACATGGTAGGGTTTTCACTGGTGATTGGGGCAGTGTTAGGCTCTGTGATTTCCATTACACTGTGGCTTACCAGAAAGGGCGGACTAAGACAGAATGTCATTGTCTATACCATATTAAACGGTGTGATTAATATTATAAGAAGTGTTCCGTTTATTATTCTTCTGGTATTTGTAATGCCGTTTACAAAGTTGATTGTAGGAACGAGAATAGGAACAAAGGCGGCAGTTGTTCCGTTGGTTATTTACATAGCGCCGTATCTGGCAAGGCTGGTGGAAAGCTCTCTTCTTGAAGTGGGAAACGGAATTATTGAGGCGGCACAGGCAATGGGTGCAACGAAATTTCAGATAGTAGTCCATTTCCTTCTTCCTGAAGCGTTTGGTTCGATTATTCTTGCTTTGACAACAGGAACCGTAGGATTAATAGGCTCTACGGCTATGGCGGGATACATCGGCGGCGGCGGAATCGGAAATCTTGCGCTGACTTACGGTTATCAGACATTTAACACAAATCTGATGGTTTTTACGGTGGTTATTTTGGTTGTTGTCGTATGGATGATACAAGGCATCGGCAACACCTTTTCAAGGAAGATAAGAACACATTCCTAAAATAACGACTGGAAATCATTCAAATATATTAAAAAAGAGGAGATTATTATTATGAAAAATTTAAAGAAAGCAGCAGTAGTATTTTTAACAGTAGCATTGGCAGCGCTTACGGCGTGCGGCAGCAGCCAAAATGAAAACAGCGGCACAAGTGATAAGAAGGAACTCAAATACGGTAAGGCAGCAGGACCGTACACGGTTTTGTTTGAGGATGCAATTAAGCCGATCTTGGAGGAACAGGGATATACTCTTACGGCGGTTGAATTTTCGGATTTATTACAGAATGATATCGCATTAAATGAAGGCGAGATTGATTTCAATGTGGAACAGCATACTGCATATGCTAACAATTTTAACGAAGCGCAGAATGGGAATCTGGCTGTTATTTCACCGATTCCGACAGTTCCCGCAGCAATTTTTTCCGCAACAAATACATCATTGGATGGCATAAAGGACAAAGCGTTGGTTGCGGTACCGGATGACGCTGCCAATACGGCAAGAGCTTATGTGCTTTTACAGAAAGCCGGATGGATTACATTAAATCCTGATGCGGATTTATCGACAGTGACACAGCAAGATATTATTGAGAACCCTTATAATATTCAGTTTACGGAAATGAACTCCACAAATATACCTGCGGTACTGGATGATTTTGATTATGCGGTTATTACGGGAAGTATCGTGTATAATGCAGGAATGGACGCATCTACGGCGCTTCTTCAGGAAGATATTCTGGAGCATTTAATTCTTCAGGTAGCAGTAAAAGAAGAGAATAAAGATGCACAGTGGGCTAAGGATATTGTGGCGGCATATCATTCGGAAGAATTTAAGAAATACCTTGATGAGAATAATAACGGTTTGTGGTTTGTGCCGGATGAATTATTTAATTAGGGATATTGCATAGTAAGAGGGATAAACTTTATGGCATATGAAATAGATGAAACAGAGCAGCGGATTCTCAATACGATTGATGAACACCGCGATGAAATACTTGCATTTGCAAGAGATATTTACACCAATGCGGAACTTGGGTATAAGGAATTTCGTACGGCAGAGAAGTTTGCAGATGTGACAAGAAAACTTAGATTACATACGGAGGAAAATATTGCAGTTACCGGTGTAAAAGCATATATTAATGAAGACAAAAAAGAAAAAGTCAGCCTTGCATTGATTGGTGAACTGGATGCCCTGCGTATTCCTAACCACAAATATGCAAATCCTGAGACAGAAGGGGCACACTGCTGCGGACATCATGCACAGCTTGCCGGACTTGTAGGAGCCGCATTTGCTCTGGCAGATGAAAATGTAAAAAAAGAACTGGACGGTCAGGTGGTACTATTTGCAGTTCCCGCCGAGGAGTATGGAGAAATTGAATTTAAAAACCAGCTAAAGGCAGATGGAAAGATTAAATATGGCGGAGGAAAATGTGAATTAATCCGTATAGGCGCATTTGATGATGTGGATTTATCGATTGTTCACCATACGGGAGAAGATGATATTTCCGTAGGTTCAGGTTCTAACAACGGTTTTGTTTCCAAGGTCATTCGGTATAAAGGTGTTGCAGCCCATGCGGCAGGTGCACCATATCTGGGAGTGAATGCTTTAAATGCTGCATCGTTAGGGTTATCGGCGCTTGCTTATCAGCGGGAAACATTTAAAGATGAAGACAGCGTGCGTGTTCATCCGATTATTACCAAAGGCGGCGGTCTGGTAAATGTTGTTCCTGATGAGGTGGTAGTGGAAACATTGGTAAGAGCTGCAAGCAAAGAGGCAATCATTGATGCGGCGGAAAAGACAGACCGGGCATTTGCCGCAGGTGCCATAGGAATCGGTGCGGAATGTGAAATCACAACCATGCCGGGATATCTTCCGACCATTAAGGCGGAAGCTGATGAAAGTGTGCTAGAGGCGGCGTATATTGCATCGAAATCCGGTGAAAAGGAATATGAGGTTGTGAAACAGGATGTTAATGCACATAGCGGAGGGTCTACAGATGTGGGGGATTTGCAGCATATTCAGCCTGTGCTTACATTTAATACGGGAGGAAAGGTAAACGGACTTCATTCGGTGGATTTTGACATTGTGGATGAAGAACTTGCTTATATTGTAACCGCGAAAATATTTGCACTGTCAGCATATCGGCTGTTAAGGAATGATGCTATCAAAGCCGGTGAAATTATTCAGAATTACAAACCTGTACTTACGAAAGAGGAGTACATTAAATATATGGATTCCTTTATTAAGAAAGAAACATTTTCATAACCTGTTAAATAATAAAAATAAATGCATGGGAAACCAAATCTGGTTTCCCTTTTCTTAGTATGTTTCGTGTGGTAAGATAAAATCATTAAACAACTATATTTATCCGGAGCACATTTATGATGACATGAATGATAGATATATGGCTAAAAGATTTTCTAAAGTTCAGTCCTTGTGTATAAAAATATAGGCAGGGTATAATACAAATAGTAGGGGAAATTAAATTAGAATGGGGGCGGTTGGCTATGGCAATCAAAACAATTGAGATTTCAAATGTAATGGTATTTAGGCGTCACTGGAGAAAAAACAACGCTGATATTAAAACAATAAAAGAGGGCGACTCAATTAATGATGGATTCAAGCTGGATTTCTGTGATGGAATAAATGTCCTGATAGGTGAGAATGGGGTTGGAAAGACAACTATTTTAAAAATGATTTATGCAGCAACGCAGTGGTCAATCGAGCAGACGGATCAGGGAAAAACAAAAAGATTGACACAATTTTTCTCCAATAGTATAAAGGACAGCGATAGCTTAAAGAATGCAGAAAATAAAGAAGGTTATTGTTATTATAAGGTATCAGATGGTACACATAGTTTTGAAGACAGCTTCTCCCATAAAGGAATATTTAACTATGATCAATGGCTTGGATTAAATATACAGTCTGTATTTATTCCTACGACAGAGATGCTTTCCCATGCCAATGGATTTCTGGCAATGAATCAGAAATATAGTATGCCTTTTGATGGAACACAGATAGATATTATTGTAAATGCTTCTTTACCAGAAACACGTGAAATTCCATCTGTTATGAGTGGAATTCTTGATAAAATCAGCTCTGTGATTGAAGGAACGGTTATTTTAGAAAATGACTCTTTTTATGTGTTAAAAAAGAATGGTCAAAAAGTGGATTTTTCATTGGAGGCAGAAGGATTACGCAAGTTAGGGCTGCTTTGGAAGTTGATACGAAACGGTCTTTTAGAAGAGGGAACAATTCTTCTATGGGATGAACCAGAGGCAAATTTGAATCCTGAATTATATCCTCTTGTTGCAGAAATTTTGTTGGAATTACAAAAAATGGAGTTCAGATTTTTGTAGCAACACACAGTTATAATTTTGCAAAATATTTAGAGATTCGACGCGCAAGTAAAGAACAGGTGATGTTTCATAATCTATACAAAAGCCGGAATTCTCTTTCAGATGAAATACAAAAAAACTTTACTGAGATAAATGATGATAGTGAAGCCATATACAGTCAGTCCGCATACAGAATGGACGAAATCAAGCATAACCATATTATGATTGCGGATAATGTTCTGCTTGATGAAGTATATGAACTGTGAGGAAATGTATATGAAAAATATATTTATAGAAGAGAATGGTGTATATAGCATTGATTGTTCAAATGCTATATGGGCAACGGATAAAATGCATGAAGATTATCATAATGCAG
>CAMWMM010000125.1 GCA_947175285.1 uncultured Lachnospiraceae bacterium | reverse complement strand
ATGTGACTTTCCATTACAATAAACACGAAGATGATTCTTATGTGGAAAAAACTGTTCCCGTAATGGATTTCATCTCTCTTCTCATCCAGCATATCCCTGAAAAGCATTTCAAGATGACACGTTATTACGGACTCTATGCAAGACACCGTGAATCAGATGAAACGCTCCGCAGGGCAGTCCCAAAATCCAGACACCGTATCCTGCTGGAGTTTAACAAATGGCGGCAGCTCCTTCTGTTATCTTTCGGTTACGACCCTCTTAAATGCCCAAAATGTAACCATGAGATGGAGTTTCTGCAGCTTTACCTCAAACACAAGCCTGTTTCTCTTACAAAACTCTATGAAAGGGCAATGGCTAAATATCACTGCCGTTCCAGTGGTAAATCTTCTTGATTTTATCTCCTGTATGTCACATACTTATATCATCAGCATACAGGAGGCGCACAATGGACCCAAAATTCATAGAGGAACTCAGGCTAAAATATATCAATGATCCTCCGGAAGGCATGACCGCAAAGCTGGTCAAAAACATGACTGACTCTGATCTGCTCGACATGCATTACTTCCTTACTGAGGATGATGTCCTTGATGGTGACGAATTTGAAGAAGGTTTTTATATCTTCTAAAGCATTCGTCTTGTCTTTATGCCCGCTTCCAGCGGGCTATTTTAATTCGAGATTCCTCCGGCAGGAGGAATTTCCTATATGATAACAAATGCCGGTTCCCTTAAGCTATGGGAACCGGCATCTATAGTCCTTATCAATCTTTCAATTTATCTCAATGTTCCTGTCTCAAACAGCATATCCAGCGCTGCCATTACTTCTGCTTCTGCTTCCTCACCTTCACCGTCCCATACGATTGCATCAATCTCATAGTAGGTATAGTCATCCTGGGCCATATAGAAGACAGCGGTGTCACCGTCAGCTTTCATTTCAATCTTCATTGTCCTTCCAAGGAATGTTTCTCCTGCATCTTCTACTTCAACATAAGATGCTTCATACTGCTCTTTAATGTAGCTCTTTGTATATTCTATGTCTGACAACATCGCATCTATTGTATTTTTTTGGGAGACAAAATCTTTGCTCACGGATATATAGCCAATACCATATATGTCTCCGTTAGGTCCAAAACAAGTCTCATCATAAGAACTTTCATCTTCATCTTTCTCCCAGCCTTCCGGCAGTTCAAAAGAAATATACCCCAGATTGAACGCATCCGCATTAAATTCATCACTGTTCTCAAAGGCTTCTCTCTTCGCATCAGCAAATGACTCATCCCAACCGATCTTGATTTCATAGAAAGAAGAAAGTTCATCTAACAGAGTCTGTGTTTTACCGGTCGTCTCTTCTGCCTCTATGATAATCTCAATCATTGCCATAACTTCATTTCCCATATCCCTTAAACAATACATCTCATAATATGGTTTGTATTCATTTTCCCAAGAACTGTATTCCATAAAGGAAATTTCACAGACAAAACAGTCATCACTGAGCTGCTCCACTTCCCCAATCTCAACCCCATAATAATCGGAATAAGATAAATCGTTCTCCACATATTCTTCCAGATTCTCCTGCATAGTGTAATCCTGCCACTTAGACTGAAGATATGGATCAATGTCAACCTCTACGGTAACGCCCATACGATCGCATCTTGCTCTGGAACCGGAAACGCTAGGATAATCGCCGTCCGGTACGAAAGCAGATAAACTTACCTTGTCTCCGGATTTGGTATCTGATGTGGAAATCAGTTCTTCCATCAGATATTCAAATCCTGTATATCCTTTTGCTTCATCAGAACCGAAAACAACACCTGATGCTTTCGGGCTCTCTTTTTTCTCTTCCGGTTCTTCCGCTACTTCCGTTACTTCCTCTTCCGTCTCTTTTGTCTCTTCTGCAGCAGCCGCCTCTTCCGTACTATTTCCTCTGTTTGCCAAATCGGGTGCACTGGGACCCGCAGATCCTCCACAAGCTGTCAGACTAAACATTACTGTTGCCATTAACAACGCTGTAATTACCCTGTTCTTCATTCGTTCTCTCCTTTTTCATTGATACTTCCTAAAAATTGCTCCGGACACATCATAGCCATTTATTATCGACATGTGAATGTTCCTCAATATAGTATCACAATACTTAATTTCAGGCAACCTCCCAGTTTAAGGTAAAATAAAAATTATTTAGATGTGTTCATAATTTGTTCATATTTAATTTAAAGAAACTTCACTTACGCAACATTCTTTAGACATTTCTTTCTCATATACTTATAACATAAGATAACAAAAGAAATACAAAAGCAGACAGATTAATTAATACTTTTTCATAATAAATGCCAAGTAAATTATTTTACTTGGCATCCTCCCTTTTATGGGGTATTTTTAGAGAAGAGGCGTATTATAAAAAGCAGAGGCTTGAAAACCTCTGCTTTTTAAATCTCCATTTATTGAAGAATTTACGCCTTACCCTCGGAACCAAGTACGGTCTTAATCTTATGTTCAACAACTTCTTTTACATAAGCACGTCCGTCTGTCAGGTACTGTCTGGGATCAAAGTGATCCGGATGAGCTGCCATATGCTCTCTGATACCTGCTGTTAAGCCCAATCTTAAATCGGAGTCGATGTTAATCTTACATACAGCGGATTTTGCAGCCTGACGAAGCATATCCTCAGGAATACCAATTGCGTCTTCCATCTTACCGCCGTTTGCATTGATGATATCAACATACTTAGGAAGTACGGAAGAAGCGCCATGCAGTACAATCGGGAATCCGGGAAGTCTTCTGGAAACTTCCTCAAGGATGTCGAAGCGAAGCTGCGGCTTCTGTCCGGGTTTAAATTTATATGCACCATGGCTTGTACCGATAGCAATTGCCAAGGAGTCAACACCTGTACGCGTTACGAAATCCTCAACCTGCTCCGGCTGTGTATATGATTCGGAACCATGCTCAACTGCTACATCATCCTCTACGCCTGCAAGAGTACCAAGTTCTGCTTCTACAACAACGCCCTTGTCATGTGCATAATCAGCTACCTGTTTTGCAATTTTAATGTTCTCTTCGTAAGGAAGTGAAGAACCGTCATACATAACGGATGTAAATCCGCCGTCGATACATGATTTGCAGACTTCAAAATCTGCACCATGGTCAAGATGAAGTGCAATCGGAATATTTGTCTCCTCAATTGCAGCCTGTACAAGATGAACAAGATATGCATGTTTAGCATACTTTCTTGCACCTGCGGAACATTGCAGAATGATAGGAGATTTTAATTCATCTGCAGCTTCTGTGATAGCCTGTACGATTTCCATGTTGTTTACGTTAAAAGCACCGATAGCGTAACCGCCGTCATATGCTTTCTTAAACATTTCTGTAGTTGTAACTAATGGCATTTTTATTCATTCCTTTCTTGTTAATATTTGTTATTTTTGTTTTATTATACCAGATAACAGAATAAATGCAAAGTGCTTTTACAGTTGTTTATCGGAATTTTTCTCATCGTCCGGAACCCGTATCTGCAGCGCCTGTTTGCAGTTTTGAATTACAGACTTGAAATGTTCGCCGCCGAATTCCCCGTCTAACGTCCATGCGACTTTTTCCTCAGACTCCACCACAAGCCTGTCCGTTTTAAAAGATTGAATCCATTCCGAATGGGTTTTCTTCTCCACGAGAGCTGCAATGATATTATTCAGTTCCAGCGGATTGTTTGGTCTTTTTATCAAAGTTACCTCAAATAATCCGTCATTCAATTCCACATCTTTTCCGGTAATGCCTTTGAAACCGCCAACCGAATTAGAATTAGTAATCATCCCGTAAATAAAGTCGTCTTCAAGACAGACATCCTCATAAGTGATTTTCATTGGGTAGGATTTAATAGAGGAAAGCCTTTTTACACCCTCTAACAGATATGCGGTATGTCCCAGCACATTTTTCATGTCCTGTCTTGTAGCGTAGGAAACATCGGTAAAAATTCCAAAAGCCGCAACATAAATAAAACTATCCTGATTAAATGCTCCGATATCGCACCCGAAATTTTTGCCGTTTACAACAATATCCGCCGCTTTTATCATACTTCTGGGAATGCCCAGGCTATTAGCAAAATCATTGGTACTGCCTGCCGGAACATATCCGATAGGAAGTTTTTCGTCGCTCTGCATCATCCCGGTCACGACTTCATCCAAAGTACCGTCACCGCCGCTGCATACAACAATGTCATAGCCGGTACGCCGCTCTTTAACAGCTTTCACTGCATCCCCCGGTGCCTGCGTCGGATATGCGGTTACTTCATATCCTGCTTTCACAAAAACATCTATAATATCGAGCAGATTGCTCCTGATTCTTGACTTGCCTGCTCTTGGATTATAGACAAAAAGCATACTCCCGCTCATATGATTCCTCCTTAAAAATGCAAGAGATTCCCACTTTCGGGAATCTCTTCTATCTTCTGCCTTACTGATTGCCGCCTAAAAAGTTTTCAATTCCTGCAACTGCTGCTTCTTCATCTTTGCCATCTGCAATAACTGTTACAGTATCATCTCTGTCTAATCCAAGTCCCATCATGCCCATAATGCTTTTTGCATTTACTTTTTTGTTTGCCGACTCGATATACACACTGCTGTCATACTTGCTGGCTACCTGCACAAGCATAGCTATCGGTCTTGCTTCCAGACCGCTTTCCAACTTGATTTGAACAGACTTTTGAATCATAAGTTACCCTCCTTTTATAGCCTCATATCTTCAGCAATCTCACTTAACTTCCTCAACCGATGATTTACACCGGATTTTCCGACCGCCGGATTCAGATATGCACCTAACTCTTTTAACGGCGCCTCCGGATATTCTAAACGGACTTCCGCCATTTGACGAAGATTGTCCGGTAAATTCTCAAATCCATAACATTTCTGAATGAGTAGAATATCTTCTATCTGCTTTGACGCCGCATTTACTGTTTTTGTAATATTGGCAGCCTCACAATTTACACGCCTGTTGATGGAATTCCGCATCTCTTTCACAATACGCAGATTCTCCAAATTCATCAGGGACACGTGCGCTCCCATAACATTCAGTAAATCCACAATGCCGGCGCCTTCTTTTAAGTACACAACGTAATACTTTTTACGCTGAATCACTTTCGCTTCTATCTGAAATTCCTGAATCATATCTCTTAACTGCTCTGCCTGTTCAGGATTGCTGCAGACAAATTCCAGATGATAGCTTTTTTCCGGGTCGCTCATAGAGCCGACACAAAGGAAAACACCTCTTAAATAAGCCCGTACACAACAGCTATTTTTAATTAAGAGAGAGTTGACCGGCATATCCAATGGCATAATACGGTGCTCACTGTCATACAGATGCAGCGCCTGAAGAACTTTTTCTTCATCCGCTTCCCGCATAACATTATATATATTATATGTTTTTTGTAATAATGTAAAGCATTTTCTGGCAACCGTTTCATTTTCCATGTCTAATTTCAAATGACAACGGTCTTCTGTCAGATGTCCGCCAAAGTGAATTAAGGCGGCCAACTCCGCTAACTGGCAATGTCTGGCAGAATCAACAGACGTTGCCAGCTCCTCTTTTACCATTCCCGAAAACGACATAATTGCTCCCCTATTTTCCACCGCAGTCACGATGGTACAGCTTCAAACCATAATTTCCACGGTCTTTCATGCGCTCATACAGTTCATTTGCAAGCGTGACGCTTCTATGTCTGCCTCCTGTGCATCCAATCCCTACAACCAGTTGATACTTTCCCTCTTTAATATAGTTCGGAATCAGAAAATCCAGCATGTCCACAAGTTTTTCCAAAAAAACCAAAGCCTCCGGGAAACTCATGACATAGTCCTGCACATCTTTATCATTACCTGTTTTATGCTTCAATTCATCAATATAGAATGGATTGGGCAGGAATCTGACATCAAAAACCAAGTCGGCATCCGCCGGAATCCCATTCTTAAAACCAAAAGACAGAATCGAAACCATTAAAGAATTGTATTCTTCATTCTGCACAAAAATACGGTCCAGTTCTTCTTTTAGTTCTCTCGTCAACAGATTGGAACTGTCAATGACATAATCCGCCTTTCGCCTCATATCTTCCAAAATTTTTCTTTCTCTGTCAACCCCGTCTTCTATCCTGCCGTCCGGAGAAAGCGGATGCATTCTTCTTGTTTCCTTGTACCGCTTAATTAAAACTTTGTCGCTGGCATCCATAAAAAGAATATCGAACGAATAACCATTCGCTTTTAACTTTTCCAACACTTTCTGCACATCATTAAACGGCTGGTCGGCACGCACATCCAGTCCTAATGCAACTTTTGTAATCTCACTTCCCGGCGTAATAATCAATTCTACAAATTTCTCTATTAAAAGAAGCGGAAGATTGTCAACGCAATAAAAGCCCAAATCTTCCAGCATCTTTAATACCGTACTTTTTCCGCCGCCGCTCATTCCGGTTACTACTACAAATCTCATTCTTTATCTTTACTCCCTATCGTACTTTACCCGGTTTTATCTAAAAATCGCCCAAAAAAATAACCTCCGGCTCCAAACTTACATGAAAGCGCTCTTTTACTCTTTCCTGCACTTCCTCAATCACTTCTTTCACATCGGCCGCCGATGCATTTCCCATATTGACAACAAAACCGCAATGCTTATTCGAAACCTGTGCACCGCCGATACGATACCCCCTCATGCCTGCATCCATAATCAGCTTCCCGGCAAAATAACCCTCCGGCCGCTTAAATGTACTGCCCGCACTTGGATAACTCAGCGGCTGTTTGCTCCGGCGCTTTTCCATCAGTTCCTCCATTTTTTCCTGAATTTCTTCTTTTATTCCCGGTCTCATTCGTAATATCACTTCGAGCACAATAAAAGGCCTGTTCTTAATAATACTGGTTCGATAGCCAAATTCCATTGTATCATTATCCAATATGAGAATCTTTCCCTCTCTGTCCATTACTTTGACAGATTCCGTAATCTGCTTCATTTCGCTGTCATAAGCGCCCGCATTCATAACAACGCCGCCGCCGACGCTTCCGGGAATCCCCGCCGCGAACTCTAATCCTGAAAGTCCGGCATCTCTTGCTGCCGCTGCAACCTGGGATAAAAGCGCGCCTGCCTGAGCCCGAATACAATTTTCTTCAATCGTAATCCGATTCATTCCCTCTCCGAGTTTTATGATAATGCCCCGGTATCCTTTATCTCCTACTAACAGATTACTGCCGTTCCCTAAGATAAAATAGTTCTGCTCTATCTGATTCAAATAGGGAATCAGTTTTATCAATTCCTCTTCCAGTTCTATCAAAAGCATACACTCTGCTTCGCCGCCTATTTTAAAGGTAGTATGCCTGCTCATAGGTTCCTCAAAAAGCATTCTTTCTTTTGGAATGATTTTTTCAATATACTCATATATAGATGTATTCGCACTCAATGTCTGCACCGTCTCATTTCTTAAAATATATACTATATAGTATGCCAATTTTTCAGCTTAATACCATTTTTGCAGCTCCGTATATTCCCGCATCATTTCCCAGCGTAGCTAATGCAAATTCCGTATCTTTGCATCCGTGGAATACGGTCGCTTCAAAAGATGGTTTTATATAATCGAATAATACATCTCCCGCCTTGGAAACGCCGCCGCCGATTACGAAAATTTCTGGATTGACAACACCTGCAATAATACCAAGCCCTTTCCCAAGATACTCGCCAAACTTCTTTGCTACTTCAACAGCAAGCTCATCTCCTGCTTTTACTGCATCAAAAACAGTTTTTGCAGAAACTTCACCCGTTCTTAAAACACTATCCTTATCACTTGCCTTTAATGCTCTGTTCGCAAGTCTGGTAATACCGGTTGCGGAAGCATATTCCTCCAGACAGCCGTAATTACCGCATCCACAGCTTTCCGTCTCATTATCCTCTACATGAATATGTCCGATTTCTCCGCCCGCCCCGGTAGCTCCGGTCAAAATTTCACCATTAATAATAATACCGCCGCCGACGCCGGTTCCCAATGTAACGGCAACCAGATTTTTATGTCCCTGTCCGCCGCCTTTCCACATTTCACCAAGAGCTGCTACGTTAGCATCATTACCGCCCTCTACGCGCATGCCGTTAAGCAGTTTTTCCAACTCCTCTTTCAAATTAAACCGCCCCCAGCCAAGGTTGACCGCTTTATGCACGATGCCGTTTCCGTCTACCGGTCCCGGCACACCCACACCGACACCTGCAATATCTTCTTTTGTCAGTCCTTTTTCTGCCATCTTCGCATGAACAGCATCTGCAATATCCGCCAGAATATTCTTTCCGCCATCCTCTGTTCTGGTTGGAATTTCCCATTTATCAATAACATTTCCGCTGCTGTCAAATAATCCTAATTTTATCGTAGTTCCGCCTACATCTACACCAAATACATGACTTGCCATTTCTCTGTTTTCCTTTCTTATAATCTATTTTTCCGTTCTTAATCGTCCTCGTCCTCATCCCGTCTTTGCGCCAGAGATTTCTGCACACGCTGGTATAATTCCTGTGCCGCATTGTAACCCATCTTCTTCTGACGATGGTTAACGGCTGCAGATTCACAGATAATTGCCAGATTACGTCCCGGTCTGATGGGAATATTATGGCATACGACTTTATTGCCGAGATATTCTATATATTCTTCCTCCATGCCCAGACGGTCGTATTCTTTATCTTTATCCCAGTCCTCCAGATGGATGACAAGGTCAATGTTTTGTGTATCTTTTACACTGGAAGCACCGAATAATGCTTTTACATCAACAATACCGATACCTCGCAGTTCAATAAAGTGCTTCGTAATATTCGGCGCTGAGCCAATCAGCGTATCGGCGCTGACTCTTCGCAGTTCTACTACATCGTCCGTTACAAGACGGTGCCCTCTCTGAATCAATTCCAGCGCTGCCTCAGACTTACCGATACCGCTCTCTCCGGTAATCAAAACGCCTTCGCCGTAAACATCTATCAAAACGCCATGGATAGAAATACAGGGCGCAAGCTGCACATTCAGCCATCTGATAATCTCCGCCATACATGCGGAAGTTGCCTTATCGCTCATCAAAAGCGGCACACCATGCTCAATCGCAATTTTTTTAAACAGTTCGTTCGGATGAAGTTCCCGGCAGAAAACAATGCCCGGAATCGGATTGTTTAACAACTTTTCAAAAATATCTTCCTGTAATTCTTCATCCAGTCCGTTCATATAGGAGTATTCCACGAAACCTACCACTTGCAGGCGCGTTGCTTCAAAATGCTCAAAATATCCTGCAAGCTGCAGCGCAGGTCTGTTAATATCGGGCTGCGTAATCTTAATTTTGGAAATATCAATTTCCGGCGTCAGATTTTCCCATTTCCATTTATCTATTACCTTTTTCAAACTAATGCTTGCCATACCCTGTTCCCCTTTCGCAACTTTCTTTTTATCTTATCACAATCACTTCTCAATATCAATCAGTCTCCTCCTGATGAAAAAATTCATAAATCTGCTCTGCAATATGCTCCGGTATTTCCGAAACTTCGCACAATTGCTCTACCTGTGCATTTTTGATTTCTTCAATAGACTTAAAATATTTCATCAATGCTTTTCTTCTTGCCGGTCCGACACCCGGAATATCATCCAATACCGACTTCACCTGTGACTTAGAACGCAGAGAACGATGATATTCAATCGCAAAACGGTGCGCTTCATCCTGAATCCTTGTGATAAGCTTAAATCCCTCGGAACGCGTATCAATCGGAATCTCTACATTCTGATAATAAAGTCCCCGCGTTCTGTGGTTATCATCTTTCACCATCCCGCATACCGGAATATCAATATGCAGTTCCTGCAATACCTGCAGCGCAATATTTACCTGTCCTTTACCGCCGTCCATCAACAGTAAATCCGGGAACTTTGTAAAACTTCCGAACTCTTTGTCTATTTCTTTCCTGTCCAGTTCCGCCCGTTCTTCCATACCATGTACAAAGCGTCTTGTCAAAACTTCTTTCATGCAGGCATAATCATCCGGTCCGGAAACGGACTGTATTTTAAACTTTCGATAGTCGCTGCGTTTGGGTTTTCCTTTTTCATAAACAACCATGGAGCCGACATTGGCAAATCCGCTTATATTGGAAATATCAAAAGCCTCCATCCGCTGAATAGATTCTAAATCAAGCAGTTTTGCAATTTCACGAACAGCACCGATAGTTCGTCCCTCTTCACGCTTAATTCGCTCTTTGTCCTGACTCAGAACAAGCTGTGCATTTTGCGCGGCAAGTTCCACTAAACGTTCTTTCGTTCCTTTCTTGGGAACGCGCAGATAGACTCTGTTTCCTTTTCTTGTACTGAGCCACTTTTCCAAAATTTCAATGTCCGCAATTTCTTCCTGCAATATCAGT